>NZ_SLWB01000011.1 GCF_004340205.1 Acetobacteroides hydrogenigenes | reverse complement strand
CCCTTCCCATTCCGAACAGGGCCGTTAAGCCCGCCAGCGCCGATGGTACTGCTACACCAAGCGGGAGAGTAGGTGGCCGCCAAACCTATAGAGCCCCCGATCTGTTGATCGGGGGCTTTTTTGTACCCTTATTCGGCCCTTCTGAACTGGTTGTACATATTCTGTAGCGATAAAATATTGGCAAATTTCAATACTACAGTAATTGATATGCTGCAGAAAGACATATTGTAGTACATCGCTTTTAGTTTAAATCGGTTGTATTTTAATGGTGTAACTGTTACTTGTCTGGTTTTGTCTAGCAAAGGAGTTGTTGTGTTAACCAATCTGTCAAGTGGGATTAGGCTCAAAATAATAGTATTATATAAACTGTAATAGTGCATCGCAACAGAGATGTTAATGAGACTCAATCTAAAATAGCACGGCAAGATTGCTTGAAGGTTTATTTATATAAATATGACAGGAATAAAAAAAAGAAGCATCTGTATGAATGCTTCTTTCTGTGACTAGTTAAGGTCAATTTCTATTTTATCTCAATTTTGGCTCTTACCGTACACTTAATAACGATGTTCTTAAATGCCTGCTGGGGCTCTTCCTGCTCTCCGCCAACGGCGCTATCTTCCATCGCCTTGGCCATGTACAGGCGGGGCTGGTACTCGTTCTCTTCGCCCGAAACAAAAAGGTTCTGCTCGTAAATGGCTAGGGGGGCCAGGGCAGCAACTCCCATTCCCTTGCAGAAGGATGCAGCCTTCTCCTTGGCGTTCTTCGAGGCCAGCTCGCAGGCGGTTAGCTTGTGGGTTTCTATTTGGCTATTCTCCACCTTGTACAAACTGATGGAGGTTATTTTTAAGGCCGATAGCTCTTCGATGATCTTATCCGATACGGCCAGATTGGTAAGTTTTAGGAGGTACGACTTGCGGTTTACCACATCTTTGGTGCCCCAGAAGCTCACTTTTTGGCGAATGCCGCTTAGCTTATCGATGGTGAGGTTTTCGGAGGGGACGCCGTACTTCTTTAGAATCTTGGAAATCTCAACCTCCTGCTTTTCGACGTTGATGTTTTCTTTGGGATTATCGACTAGTAGCAGCGAGAAGTAGGCGATGTCAGGAGCTACCTCCATCTTCGAGTTGCCTACTACTTCGATGAAGCGTTGCTTAATTTCTTGTTCTTGAGCGAATGCTCCAAGGCTAAAGGTGACGAATAGTACAATTAGTATTCTCTTCATTTTTGTTGTTTTTTATTCGACTAATGGTTGTTGTATTAAAACGAATTTCGTCTGTTAATGGTGTTATTTTCTATCAATAAATGTACCACAATTGTAAATATTGAGGTTGTGGGCTCGATTTTGATGCATTGAGTGCTACTTTTGCGCAGACTAATTATAATAATAAGATGTCTAGAGAATTGTACAACGTGGATGAACTAAAGGTGATGAGGCTTGCAGAGGAGGCGCTTGAGCGTGGCGCAAGCAGGCTGGTTGAGATACGTAACTTTGCACTAAAATCGGGCTACAAGAAGATAGGATTGGCCCACTGCATGGCTGTGTCAAAAGAGGCTGCGGTAGTAAAGGAGTTTCTTTCGAACGATTTTGAGGTGCTTTCTATCGATTGTAAAATTGGGAAACTACCAAAGAGCGAATTCCTTGGCGATGGAGCTGTGGGAATTAGCTGTAATCCGATGGGGCAGGCCGAATATCTTACTGCCAACGGTAGCGAAATGAACATCGTGATGGGCCTATGCGTAGGGCATGATATGGTTTTCGGAATGAATTCGAAGGTTCCAACAACCACACTGCTCGTAAAGGATAGGGTACACAAGCATAATCCGCTCGAAGGGATTAAAAATATTGGAGAAAAGGCGCTATAGTAGGCGCCTTTCTTGTTTTAGTTCGCCTTCTTTTTCAGAATAAACATGTTGGCCAACTTACCGGTGATCTTCTTGCCATCGCCGTCGAGCTGTTGGATGTAACCTTCGCCAACGAAGAACTTGGTAGGCGTACTGTTGTCGTCGTAGGTAAGCGTAAGGATGTTCCCTTTTACGCTCCATTCTCCGATATCCTCAATTGGCGCATTGGCGTTGCGGTCGATGTAGGTGCTGTTATAGGTAAAGCTTTTATCGCTGTCGAGGATAATCTCCACCTTAATGCCCGGGCAATCGGCACAGGGAAGCGTTCCGGTATAGGTTCCTTCGATATCTAGTGAGCTTTCGGCAGAATGGCTATCGGAAATCTGTGTGGTTATTGAAGTGTCTTGTTGTTGGGTGGATTCTTGGTGTGGTTTGTCCTTGCACGAGTATAGCGCCGCTGCTAAACATATTCCGGGAATGATTAGAACTCTTTTCATACGCAATGCTTTTATAGTTCCGATAGGGCTAATTTACGAAAATTAAATGTGTTCGACATAAAAGATGGAGTACGCCTAATCGCCCAAAAATACTTGTATATAGGTTTGTTTTTAGGTATTTGTAGGAATGTTCGTGTGTTAGATGTGTAACATAATAGCCTTTTTATGTTGTAAAATGTAGCTGTAAATTGAAGAGTTGGTTTTTTATTGCAATTAAAAAGTCTTTTGGAGGTAGTAAATCGAAAGAAATTTGTCAATTTTGGGGCCTGGCAAGAAAATGCTCTATTCTTAGATGTGTTGCTTATCTTTGCATCACTAAGAATAAAAAAGCGATAAAATGGCACAAAAACCAAGCATTCCAAAAGGTACACGAGACTTTTCGCCCGAGGAAATGGCGAAGCGCAACTATATTTTCGACACCATTAAGTCGGTATACAAGACCTATGGCTTCCAGCCCATCGAAACCCCTGCAATGGAGAACCTTTCTACCTTGCTTGGTAAGTATGGCGAGGAGGGAGATAAGCTGCTCTTTAAGATTTTGAACTCCGGCGATTTTACTTCGGGGGCCGATGCTTCGGAGTTTAACTCGGATAGGGCCAACGTTCTTAGCACCAAGATTTGCGAAAAGGGGCTTCGCTACGACCTTACCGTTCCGTTTGCCCGCTACGTGGTGCAGCACCAGAACGAGATCACCTTCCCCTTTAAGCGCTACCAGATTCAGCCAGTATGGCGTGCAGACCGTCCACAAAAGGGTCGCTACCGCGAGTTCTTCCAGTGCGATGCCGACGTTATTGGCAGCAAATCGTTGCTTAACGAGGTGGAACTGGTGCAGATTATCGACACTGCATTCAATAAGTTTGGGATTAACGTTCTCATCAAAATAAACAACCGTAAAATTCTTAGCGGAATTGCCGAGGTTATCGGTCACCCCGATAAGCTAATCGACATCACCGTTGCTATCGATAAGATCGACAAGATTGGCCTTGATGCCGTAAACGCCGAACTCGAGGGGCGCGGCATTGAGCATAGCGCGATCGAAAAACTACAGCCCATCATCACCCTTAGCGGAACCACCGAGAGCAAGCTCGAAAAGCTTCGTGAGGTATTATCAACCTCTGAAGTGGGCATGAAGGGCATAGAGGAACTTGCCATCATCTTTGGCTACCTCGCCACTTTGAATATCACCCAAGAGGTTGAGCTAGATCTTTCGCTTGCCCGTGGATTGAACTACTACACCGGGGCAATCTTTGAGGTAAAGTCGAAGGATACCGAAATTGGCAGCATCTGCGGTGGTGGTCGCTACGACGACCTTACCGGCATCTTTGGGCTTAAGGATGTATCGGGCGTGGGCATCTCGTTTGGTGCCGATCGCATCTACGATGTGCTGAATACCCTAAACAAGTATCCTGAAAACTCGATGGTTGGAACGCAGCTGCTGTTCATCAACTTTGGTAAGGCTGAGGAGCTCTTCTGTCTGCCTGTGATGGCTAGTCTTCGTGCGCAGGGTGTTGCTGTGGAGATCTATCCCGAATCGGCAAAGATGAAGAAGCAGATGGACTACGCCAACAAGCGTAATATTCCATTTGTGGCTATTGTTGGAGAAAACGAGATGCAGAAGCAAGTTGTATCTCTTAAGAATATGATAACAGGGGAGCAGCAGGAGGTGCCTGTTGGCGAGCTGATAGCGCATCTGCCCCGCTAGGTTCTCCGAAGAACTACTTAAAAAAACAAAATGGCTAACCAGTACACAATCTCACCTAACCCGCTAACCTACGATGTGCTCGAAAGAGCCGCTGATGGCGAGCTGCAGCTAAGCCTCTCGGAGGAGTCGGTTGCGCTTATTCAGAAGTGCCGCGACTATCTAGATAATAAAATGAAAACGCAGACTGAGCCGATTTACGGTATTACCACCGGATTTGGCTCGCTTTGCAACCGTTCCATATCATTCGAGGCGCTAAGCCAGCTTCAGGAAAACCTGGTGATGTCGCATGCGTGCAGCACCGGTGCCGAGGTTGAACCTGCGATTATCCGCCTTATGCTTTTCCTTAAGGCTCACGCGCTATCGTTGGGTAAGAGCGGCGTGCAGGTGGTTACGGTTCAGCGCATCATCGACTTTTACAACAACGATGTGCTGCCTATTGTGTACGACCGTGGCTCGTTGGGCGCATCGGGCGACCTTGCACCGCTTTCGAACCTGTTCCTGCCGCTAATTGGCATGGGCGAGGTTCGCCATAAGGGCGTTAAGCGCAACGCCGATGAGGTACTGAAGGAGTTTGGTTGGGAGCCTATCAAGCTACAATCTAAGGAAGGATTGGCGCTGCTTAACGGAACACAGTTTATGAGCTCGCACGGCGTGCTTGCCCTTATCAGAGCGTTCCGTTTGGTGAAACTGGCCGATGTGGTTGGTGCGCTTTCGCTAGAGGCGTTTGATGGCCGCATTGAGCCTTTCAACGAGCTGCTGCACACCATTCGTCCGCATCAGGGGCAGCTGGAGACTGCGCGAAACATCCGCACCATTCTAGAAGGTAGCGAGCTCATCGCCCGCCCTAAGAAGCACGTGCAAGATCCATACTCGTTCCGCTGCATGCCGCAGGTGCACGGCGCATCGAAGGATGCCATTGCATACGTGGCCAGCGTACTCCTCACCGAGGTGAACTCGGTTACCGATAACCCAACCGTTTTTGTTGACGAGGACTTGGTGCTTTCGGGTGGTAACTTCCACGGACAGCCGTTGGCGCTGGTATTGGACTTCCTTGCCATTGCTCTTGCCGAGCTGGGTAACATCTCGGAGCGTCGTGTGGCTCAGCTGATACTTGGACTACGCGGACTACCAGAGTTCTTGGTGGCAAACCCAGGTCTAAATTCAGGTTATATGATTCCTCAGTACGCTCAGGCATCGATGGTGAGCCAGAACAAGCAGCTATGTACGCCTGCTTCGGTGGACTCCATCGTATCGTCGAACGGACAGGAGGATCACGTTAGCATGGGCGGTAACGCGGCAACCAAGGCGCTTCGAGTTGTGGATAACGTTGAGCGTATCCTCGCCATCGAACTGATGAACGCATCTCAGGCCATCGAGTTCCGTCGTCCAGCCAAGACATCGCCCTACCTCGAGGAGTTCCTTGCCGATTTCCGTAAGGTAGTTCCGTTTGTAGAGGAGGACATCATCATGTACCAAGCCATCGACAGGGCGGTTGCCTTTATCCGCGAGGGGGATTTTATTAGCGAATAATTTTTAGTGATACAGCACAGGAAGCGCGGTAGCCCGGTTGGGATGCCGCGCTTTTTATTTTTGGGTAATGGCTTGCATATCATGAATTATTGCTTACTTTATGCGATCGTTTAAACCTTGTTAAAGGTTCTCGATACGCTATTAAAGATCCTAACTAAAAATTTTTACGATGAAAAAACTTCTAACAGCGGTATTCTTGCTCTTCGCATTTTCGGTTTCGTTTGCCGAAAAACCCATTCAGCTTAGGCTGGAGAAGGGGAAAACCTATACTCAGGTTTCGAACATTAACAGCAAAGTATCGCAGTTCGTACAGGGTATGAGCATGGATATTGAGATGTCTATTGTTTCAACTACCAGCTATAAGGTTTTGGATGTAAAGGATACGCTGCTTTTTGCCGAAGTTTCCTTTAGCAGCCTAAAAACTACGGTAAAAAGTCCAATGGGCGTTCAGGAGCTCTCTTCCGATTCGAAAAATGTAAACGACCCTTCGTCGATGCTGATGCAGGAGCTAACCAAGAATCCTTTTAAGGTAACGCTAACCCAATCGGGTAGGGTTGTCGAAATCGATGCCAATACGGCTATCGAAAAGGCGGTGAACTCGGTGGTAGCCCTGAGCGACGATCAAAAGGCAATGGTAAAAGGCCAGTTCTTCGAGCAGTTTGGCAATGCCGCCATTAGGCAAAATCTTGAAAATACCTTTAGCTACTATCCCCCTAAAAATGTAAAGGGAGAGAAGTGGAATTCAGTACAAAAGATAAAGACCTCGCTAGCTTTAGTTCTTAATAACGAAAACGAGGTTACGGATGTTAATAACGAAAACGTTACCGTTAAGTACGTTGGCGAAATGTCTTCGCCCGAAAATGCCGAGCCTGCCAATCTTAATGGCATGAGCGCAAAGTATGCCATTAACGGAACAACCGAAGGGGACGTTACCATAGATGTGAAAACGGGATGGATTATCAAAAGCACCTTTAGCCAAAACCTAAAGGGGAATCTTGAGTTCTTACCCAATGCTCAAATGCCAAATGGGATGCAGGTTCCAATAACGATTACGAATACCGGAAGCGTTACCCAGTAACGATTAGAAAAGAGATAGCGAGCGCCTTTCACCGTGTGGGAGGCGCTTTTTGTTTGGAGGACTATTGGCTAGAAGAAAGTTCAACCCTCTGGAGTTGCTAGTACAAACGGTTAGTCGGAAGTGAAAACACGCAAACGTGTTAGTGCAAACCGATGCCCGGAAGTAGAAACACGCGGAGGTGTTAGTGCAAACGGGTAGGAGGAAGTAGAAACACGCAAACGTGTTAGTACAAACCGATGCCCAGAAGTAGAAACACGCGGAGGTGTTAGTGAAAACTGGTGCCCAAAAGTATAAACACGCAGAGGTGTTAGTACAAACGGGTCGATGGAAGTACTATTGTAAATGTACAACGGTACAAACGGGTAGATGAAAGTACTCTTGTAAATGTACAACGGTGCAAATGGGTAGGCGGAAGTACTACTGAACGAATTCAGCAGTACAAACAGGAGGCTGGAAGTACTACTGAGCGGATTCAGCAGTACAAACCGATAGTCGGAAGTCCTAATGTCAGGAAATGCTGGGAGCGTAGGCGGGGATTGCTGAAAATTTGGCAACGTAGGAGCGTCTTTTTGGGCTGGTTGTCAGGTGCACTTGCCATATTGACAGGAAAGGGCGGGGTGGCACACCGTTTGAACGTACATCAGCCAGAAAACAAAAAAGCTTACGATATGCAAAAAGGTAAAATTGGGGTATCTACCGAAAATATCTTCCCCATCATCAAGAAATTCCTGTACTCCGACCACGAAATTTTCCTACGCGAGCTGGTGTCGAATGCCGTTGATGCCACCCAAAAGCTCAAAACGCTGGTGGGTACCGGCGAGTGCAAGCAGGAGCTGGGCGATTTGACCATCCGCGTGAGCGTGGATAAGGAGAAGAAGACCATCACCGTGTCGGATGCCGGTGTGGGGATGACCCAGGACGAGGTGGAGAAGTACATCAACCAAATAGCTTTCTCGGGTGCCGAGGAGTTCTTGGATAAGTTTAAGGACCAGTCGGTACAGATCATCGGACACTTTGGTATGGGCTTCTACTCGTCGTTTATGGTGAGCAGCTCGGTAGAGGTGGTTACCAAGTCGTGGAAGGATGCGCCTGCCGTACGCTGGGAGTGCGACGGTAGCCCCGAGTACACCATCGAGGATACCACCCGCGAGCGCCGTGGTACCGACATCATCCTACACGTAGCCGACGATAGCGAGGAGTTCCTAGAGGAGAGCCGCATCAGCGCGCTGCTGAACAAGTACTGCAAGTTCATGCCTATCGAAATCGCCTTCGGCAAGAAGAAGGAGTGGAAGGATAGCAAGTACGAGGATACCGATGAGGATAACATCATCAACCAAACCAACCCTATCTGGACAAAGAAGCCTGCCGAGCTCAAGGACGAGGACTACGCCGAGTTCTACCGCACGCTTTACCCCATGGCCGACGAGCCCATGTTCCATATCCACCTAAACGTGGACTACCCCTTTAATCTTACCGGGATACTCTACTTCCCTAAGATTTCGAACAACATCGATTTACAGAAGAATAAGATACAGCTCTACTGCAACCAGGTATTCGTTACCGACTCGGTAGAGGGCATCGTGCCCGAGTTCCTTACCCTGCTACACGGGGTTATCGACTCGCCCGATATTCCGCTTAACGTATCGCGCAGCTACCTGCAGTCCGATGCCAACGTTAAGAAGATTTCGAACCACATCACCAAGAAGGTGGCCGATCGCCTGAGCACCCTTTTCAAGAACGAGCGCGAAACCTACGAGCAGAAGTGGGCCGACCTGAAGCTCTTCGTGGAGTACGGCATGCTTACCGACGAGAAGTTCTACGATAGCGCTGCCAAGTTTGCTATGTTTAAGGATGTTGATGGCAAGCACTACACCTTCGAGGAGTATAAAGATGCCATTAAGGAGGAGCAAACCGACAAGGACGGTAAGCTGGTGTACATCTACAGCAACGACCCCGAGGCGCAGTACAGCTTCATCCAGGCCGCAAAGGCGCATCAGTACAACGTTATGGTGATGGATGGCCAGCTCGACAGCCACTTCGTGCAGATGCTCGAAGGTAAGCTGGAGAACGCACAGTTTGTACGTGTAGACTCGGATGTGATGGATAACCTTGTTCGTAAGGACAAGAAGAAGGAGTGGAAGATTACCCCCGACGAGCAGGAGAACCTGAAGCCCGTATTCGAGGCCAACACCCCCGAGGGCGGCGAGGCCATGTACCACGTGTCGTTCGAGGCGCTTAGCGAAACTGCAGCACCGGTAGTCATCACCCAAAACGAGTTCATGCGCCGCATGAAGGATATGTCGCAAATGGGCGGCGGTGGCGGAATGAACTTCTACGGCAAGATGCCCGACTCGTACAACGTGGTGGTAAACGCCAACCATCCGCTGGTAACCGAGATTAAGGACGATCTAAACACCGAGCTGAAGGATAAGATTACCGAGTACAAGGCTAAGCTTAAGGCCGAGGAGGATGTTCTAGCCGACCTTAACAAGCAAAAGGGCGATAAAAAGGACGAGGACGTTCCAGCCGAGCTCAAGACCCGTATCGAAGAGGTAGAGGGTAAGGTAGAGGCCATCCGCAAGGAGGAGTCCGATATGCTGGGTAGCTGGGGTAAGTCGCACAAGATCGTGCACCAGCTCATCGACCTAGCGCTGCTCTCCAACAACATGCTTAAGGGCGAGGCGCTAAACAGCTTCCTAAAGCGCAGCTTGGAGATGATTAGTAGATAACTTTAATTTTGCTCGAGTTATAGTAAAAGGCCCTGCCGGTTTTCCGGTAGGGCCTTTTTTCGTATCACGTATCACGACGCACGTACCACGAGTTGAAACCTAACAGGTTTTTAAAACCTGTTAGGTTTATCTAGTCTTGCATCTGGATTACTCAAACGTTCGGTACTTAATAAAGTAGTACAGCGTGGTAAAGTTAAAGATGGAGTAAAGTATTCCGGCTAGGAAAAGCGCCGATTGCAGCCCGTATAGGTCGATGCACCAGCCGTAGATTGGTCCCATAACGGCAAAGATGATGCGGATGGTAAAGTTTCGTATAGAGAGCACCGTTGCCCTCACGCTCGACTCGGTAATACGGTTAACGTAATCCTTAAGCGTTGGTGTGGCAATGCCTCGGGCTATGTAGAAAAGTAGTAGGAAGGATAATCCCGGAAGCCAAACCTTCATGCCTAGGAAGATGTAGGAGAGGCTTAGTAGTACGGTAAAACCCGTAACCGTTGCAATAGGGCCAAAGCGCTTCTCAACCCTAAAGGCGTATGCCGAGCTGATGCCTACCACTAGGTTAAGGATGGTCCAAACAATGCCGTACCACTCCACCGAAAGGTTGGCGCCCTTAAAGTAGGGTTGGGCAATCCATGCCATAGTAAGGGTTGATGCCCCCGTGAACGACGAGAAGAGCGTGTTCCACTTCTGCTTTGGGTTGCTGTGGAGCGTCTCCTTTATAATGCCAAAGATGTCGGTCCAGTTAAGCTTTGGTCGCTCTGTTTTTAGCGGCGGCTCTACCAGTAAAAACGATGCAGGTATGGCCCAAAAGGCAACGAATGCCTGTGCGTAGTAGGGATAACGAACTGAAAGCACGGCCAACAGACCTCCGGCAATGCCGCCAAAGGCCTCGGCAAAGTTGCCGATAGAAGTAGTCAGTCCCTCGTAGCGGTTGTACTCCTCCTCCTTTTTGGCATGGATAAGCGAGTCGTAGAGAAGGGCAGAGTCGGCTCCCGAAATCATGCTTTGCCCGATGCCAAGCACAATTTCTGCCACCATAAATCCCAGAAACCCATACGAAAAGCTGTAAAAGAAATAGCCAAGAAAGCCAAGTACAGCGCCAATAATCATCGATTTGCGTCGGCCAATAACGTCGGCAACATAGCCCGATGGAATCTCCCACGCCACAATCGATACCGAATATATCGCCTGAAGGATGAACACTTCGTGCATGCTTAGCCCGTGCGCATTGTAGAAGAGCACTACAATGGGCATGATAAGCATAAACCACTTCGAAATTTTAATAATGTAAAGGTTGATAATGTTGCTGCGAAGGTTGTAGTGCATATCGGGAAATTTTGCTGCTGCGAAGATAGCTTATCGCCCAAAATTACCCTTTCGGGGTGGATGATTATACCCTGAAAAATGAGCGAAAAGTTGGAGCGTCGGACAAAATTTGACGTTTTGACCCATTTTTTCGATAAGATTTGCTCTTTTAGGGAGCCTTTTTTCGGAATAATAGCAGGTTTAATAGATGAAAGTAATCCGTAAAAAAACATTGCTATTTTTTTGCTTCAAGGGGTGTTTCTATTCTTAAATTTAATGGAAAGGTTTCTTTTTGGTTTAAATAAAATAGAGTTCCAACCGGTACGAGATTAAGGTTAATCAACGTTTAATAAATCGGTAAAAGTATATTTAACTTTAATTTGTAGTGTGTTGTAAGGTGTATGCTATCAATAATATAGGTGGGGGATATTTTGGATAAAGTTGAATGTTGGTTGTGGTTTTAGTTTGAATGGATTTGTTTTGGAAAAAATGATTCATACATTGCAAACGTACAAACAAGGAAAACGGGTCA
This sequence comes from Acetobacteroides hydrogenigenes, assembly GCF_004340205.1. NCBI lineage: Bacteria > Pseudomonadati > Bacteroidota > Bacteroidia > Bacteroidales > Rikenellaceae > Acetobacteroides > Acetobacteroides hydrogenigenes. Next base: position 121,255 of record NZ_SLWB01000011.1, on the reverse strand, counting down.
TGCGGAATTTTAGCCTACATATTATTATTCTAGACATTATTGTGGTCTCAAAATCACAGTCCGGGAGTTGTATGTAGAATTAGAAAAATTCAGCTGAACCTTCCGGATAACCGCGAAGGTTTTTTTTTGACCATTAATTAGGAAACGGCAATAATACGAGTACGATGAAAGAACTTAAAAACTTACTAAGTCTATTACGGAATGTGATTCACCTACCTCTAGTAGGTCGAATTGTTATGCTCGTGCTCGTAGTCATTATTATTATCGTCATTCTACCGAATGGGTGAGACTGGAGTATAGTATAGCAACAATACGGAATCCTGTCTCACCACAACGAGACAGGATTTTTTTTTGATGAAAAACCAAGTTCTAACATAGAGCCAATTTCAAGTGTGAATCAGTACGGGAGATGTTCCTCGGCAGGTTGAAAATTGGAGAGAATTAAAGGGATTAAAGAAAAATGAACGGCATGAGTAACAATTTGAAAGATCAACTTTTTAGAAGCGAGCAGCCGATAACAGGTGCTGAGTCAATCCTTCGATCGCTGATTTGCGAAGGAGTAGATACCATGTTTGGCTATCCTGGAGGTGGCATAATGCCAACCTATGATGCCCTTTACGACTACCAACACCTGTTGAGACACATCCTTGTACGTCACGAGCAGGGGGCCATTCATGCAGCACAAGGCTACGCAAGAAGTTCGGGGAGGGTAGGTGTCGCAATGGCTACTTCGGGGCCTGGTGCTACCAACCTGATTACTGGCATTGCCGATGCGTTTATCGACAGCACTCCTGTTGTTTGCATTACAGGTCAGGTTGGCGGTAAGCTGATAGGTACCGATGCCTTTCAGGAAATTGATATCGTAAACATAGCGCTTCCAATAACCAAGTGGAGCGTTCAGGTTAAGAGCATTGAATCTATTCCAGAGATAATTGCTCGTGCCTTTTACATTGCACGTAGCGGCCGTCCGGGGCCTGTTCTTATAGATGTTCCAAAAGATATTCAGTTTGCGAAAGCAACTTTCCGATACAGCAAATGCGAGGAGTCGAAGGGGGTAAAGGTTAAGCCAACCCTTAACGCGAATCAGGTTAGCGAAGCGGCAAAGCTGCTCAATACCTGCTCAAAGCCTTTAATGCTGGTTGGACAGGGCGTTACTATATCGAATGCCGAAGCGGAGCTGCTGAAGTTTGCCGAAAAGAGCGGTTTCCCTATAGCTGCGACGCTTTTGGGTCTTTCCGCTTTCCCTGTAGATCATCCGCAGTACGTTGGGATGTTGGGGATGCACGGCAACTACGGTCCAAACATGCTTACCAATGAGTGCGATTTGCTTTTAGCCGTTGGAATGCGCTTCGACGACCGCGTAACTGGCGATTTGAGCCGCTATGCAAAGGGTGCAAAGGTGGTACACATCGATGTTGATGAAGCCGAACTCGGAAAGATTGTACGTTGCGATGCTCCAATCCTTGCCGATGCAAAGGAGGCGCTTACGGCGTTGACCGAGATGGTAGAGGTTCGCAGCTTTAAGGATTGGAGGGCTAAGTTTAACAGCTACATGGTGGAGGAGAAGTGTAGAGTCATTGAAGGACAGCTCTACCCCAAGCAGGGCATAACCATGGGTATGGCTGTAAGAACCGTTGGCGAAGTTACAAAGGGCAATGCCGTTGTGGTTACCGATGTAGGGCAGCATCAGATGGTAACATCGCGCTACTACCCATTTACTCAAAAGCGCAGCCTGATAACATCGGGTGGATTAGGAACGATGGGCTTTGGTCTTCCTGCTTCAATGGGTGCTGCAGTGGGTGCATCGAATCGTACAACAGTATTGTTTGTTGGCGATGGTGGCTTGCAGATGAAGATTCAGGAGCTGGGAACCATATCAACAGAGAATATCCCCGTTAAGGTTGTGCTTTTGAACAACAACTTCTTAGGGATGGTTCGCCAGTGGCAGGAGCTGTTCTTCGAGCGTAGGTACTCGTTTGTAGAGATGTCTAACCCCGATTTTGGGCTAATCGTTGAGGGGTACGGAATTCCCTTTAAAAGAGTCTCAGACCCAACTGAACTCGAAGATGCGGTGAAAAAGATGCTGGGGCACAACGGTCCATACTTCCTAGAGGTGCTGGTCGAAAAGGAGGACAACGTTTTTCCAATGGTGCCTGCCGGATGCGCGGTAGATGAAGTTAGGTTGAAGTAGGTGTAAATCGTATAAATTTTAGCATATGAAAGAGCATTTTGAAATGGTAATCCATTCGGCTGAGCACGTAAGCTTGCTTACAAAGGTGTTGATGATGTTCAGCCGGCGGCAGGTTGAGGTAGTTAGTGTTCAATCGCAAGATCAACCCGGTGGGTATCTCTACCGAATCGTATTTAGGGCTGGCCGCGAAGAGGCCGGAAAGCTACTGCAGCAGGTTAAACGGGCAGTAGATATTCTTGAGGCGCATCTTGCCTACCACAGCATGGCCGAGATGCCGCTGAAAAGTCAGCGCACAAGCAGAATTGTCCACGTAAATGTGGCTTAATCAATATTTTTAGAAACAACTTAAAAAGAGCATAAAATGGCATTACTTAATTTCGGTGGAGTAGAAGAGAACGTAGTAACCCGCGCAGAGTTTCCTTTAGAGAAGGCATTAGAGGTATTAAAGAACGATACTGTAGCTATTCTTGGCTATGGCGTTCAAGGACCCGGACAGGCGCTGAACCTTCGTGATAATGGCTTTAACGTAATCGTAGGTCAGCGTAAGGAGTCGGCCAGCTGGACTAAGGCTATTGCTGATGGTTGGGTTCCTGGAAAAGATTTGTTCGATATCGAGGAGGCATGCAAGAGGGCAACCTATATTCAGTTCCTTCTTTCCGATGGTGGTCAGATTGATGGTTGGGCTACCGTTAAGAAGCATCTTACTGCAGGTAAAACCCTAGGCTTTTCGCACGGTTTCGGCATCACCTTTAACGATCAAACCGGAATCGTTCCAGCTGCAGATGTTGATGTTGTTTTGGTTGCTCCAAAGGGGTCGGGAACATCGCTTCGTCGCCTGTTCCAACAGGGTAAAGGGTTAAATTCCAGCTACGCTATCTACCAAGATGCTACCGGAAAAGCATACGATAAGGTAATTGCCTACGGTGTTGGAGTTGGATCAGGATACCTCTTCGAAACCGACTTTAGGCGCGAGGTTTACTCCGATCTTACTGGCGAGCGTGGCGTACTTATGGGGGCTATTGCCGGAATCTTCGAGGCGCAGTACGCTGTTCTTCGCGAAAATGGTCACACTCCATCGGAGGCATTCAATGAAACCGTCGAGGAGTTAACCCAAAGCCTTATGCCGCTGGTTGCCGAGAATGGTATGGACTGGATGTACGCCAACACATCGGTTACCGCTCAGCGTGGTGCGCTCGACTGGCGCCATAAGTTCCGCGAGGCTACCCGTCCGGTATTCGAGGACCTATACCAAAGCGTAAAGGAAGGTAAGGAAGCAGCAATAGCAATAGACGCAGCTCGCCGTCCCGACTACCGCGAATCGCTTGCTAAGGAGCTAGCCGAAATCCGCGAGAGCGAACTTTGGAAAACAGGGAAAACAGTTCGCGGACTTCGTCCGGAGAATGCGTAAGTAGTAATAACATAAAGAGAATGATTCTTGAGGTCAACGTTTCAGGAATTATTCTCACTGTATAAGTGGCGTACAATTCCCTCCAAAGGAGGGAATAACGTGCCGTTAATTTATGCAGGTCCGTATTTTGGAAAATTTTACGCTTTTAGTATCAACCGCAAATGACAAATTATGACAGCGGCACCAACCCTAACTTGGGTTCCAACTATTGATGATGTACTCGACGCCAAACAGCGACTTTCGGGTGTTGCTGTTCGTACCCCTTTGGTGCCAAACATGCAGCTTTCGAAGCGGTACAAGGCTAATGTTCTTCTAAAACGGGAGGATTTGCAGCCCGTCCGATCGTACAAGCTGCGCGGTGCCTACAATAAGATTGTCAGCCTGGGCAGCGACGAGTTGGCTAACGGGGTAGTATGCGCAAGCGCAGGTAATCATGCACAAGGTGTAGCTTATTCGTGCAGCGCTCTAAAGGTTAAGGGAACCATTTTTATGCCCGAGCCAACACCCAAGCAGAAGGTAAAAAAGGTGCGGATGTTTGGAGGCGAGTTTGTGGACGTACGCATCGTTGGCGACACCTTCGACGATAGCCTTGCTGCTGCCGTAGCCTTTTGCCAAGAGCATAAGGCGCAGTTTATCCATCCCTTCGACGATGCGAAGGTGATTGAGGGGCAGGCTACCGTTGGCCTCGAAATCTTTGAGGATTGCAGCGAAAGTATCGACTACATCGTTGTACCTGTTGGAGGCGGTGGCCTAATATCGGGGATAATTGGGGTGATGCAGCAGCTGCATCCCAACGTAAAGATTATTGCCGTTGAACCCGAAGGCGCACCCTCGCTCCGAAGGGCGATAGAGGAGAAGATGCCCGTAACGGTTGACGAGATTGAAACCTTTGTGGATGGCGCTGCCGTTAAGCGTATCGGCGATTTGACTTTTGGCGTATGCTTTAATAGCATCCATCGGGTGGTTAACGTACCCGAAGGTAAGGTGTGCACCACCATGCTCTCGCTATACAACGACGATGCCATTGTAGTGGAGCCTGCCGGAGCGCTTTCGGTTGCTGCGCTCGACTACCTTGCCCCCGAAATTGCAGGTAAAAACGTGGTGTGCATCCTTAGCGGAAGCAACAACGATATCACCCGCATGGAGGAGATCAAGGAGCGTTCGCTGCTGCACGAGGGGCTTAAGCACTACTTCGTAATTCGTTTTCCGCAACGTGCCGGGGCGCTAAGGTACTTCGTAGAGCACATTCTTGGGCCTAACGACGATATCACCCACTTCCAGTACAGCAAGAAGACCAATCGCGAGAAGGGGCCAGCTGTGGTGGGGATTGAGCTCAAGGATCAGGATGACTTTGAGCCGTTGCTCCAACGCATGAAAGCTGCTCGCTACTTTGGCGAGTACCTTAACGATAGCCCGCATCTGTTTGAACTGATTGTATGATCTGTAAATAGCACGAAGTTATACGGAAATAAACGGGAGTTAAACGGAATAGATTTGAAGTTAAAAGAAGTGGAGCGTAGCGACATCCCTCCTTAGCGGGATTAGAAGGATGCTATTCTCAACATGTTTTGGATAAAAGCCTCCGTGCTGCTCTGTGATCTCTGAGACTCTGTGCTGAAGCTGTAACAAACAACAAAAAAGCCCTAGAACATGCTTCTACGGCTCATAAGAAAGCTGCATATCCGCCAAAGGGGAGGTTGGTCGGAGGTGCAGCTTTCGCTTTTTTTGAATTCAAGGAGCAACAAAAAAGGCTGCATTGAAAGATCTTTTTAAAACGGCCTGGATTAAAAACAATGAATACAAGAAACATCATCTTTCAACGCAGCCTCCTATTCTTATTAGCTTCTTTGTATAACCATCTAAGAAACGTTTGGCTTGACTAATAGTTATTTAAGGAGTGCTATACTTGGTTAAGGATGGTGCTTGATGGTTATTTATTCTCTCTATGATTTGCCTAGTACGATTGGTATAACCAAGGCAAATAGTCTGACGCTTGGAGATAGGCTTCTTTGGGATTCAGACCCATTGCTGTTGTCTGATATACGGCTTATCCCGTAAAATTAGTATACGATGCGAATGAAATAAAAAAGCGATCTGAAATGTTTCAAATCGCTTTTTTACAAGTTGATGAAAGATTTAATTAATCTCGTTCATATAGGATACTATCTTAATCAAATCTTCTTTTTTCTTAAACGATAGATCTTCCTCCTTTATTCGTTTTTTTAGAAGATCGCTTTTATCTCCTAGGTTGTCAAATATGCTTTTACCTTTTTTGTCAATTTCAATGATAGAATTTCCAATAGTAATAAAGTATTTTTCATTTAATTCTAATTGGTCATTCCTATTACCAACGTCTAGAACAACATTATAGTTTGAACTAATTCTCTTGATGTAATATAAAACTAGGAGGCTTGCTTTTCCTTCTGCTAGAACTTCAAAATAGTTTTTTGAGATGTCGTTCTTATCCGTTTTATAAGAGCTGTAGATAAACTTCCTATTTCCCATTTTTACCTCTCTAATACTTTCAGGAGAGTTAATTGAATACTCAACATCTTTGTATAAGTAGTGCATCTCTTTTTTATATGCATTTAATCGAAGATCTATGGAATCAATTATAGTACCATTATTCATTGTAATATTACCTTTTGTCCACTCTTCAGAAAGATATTGAGACCCGTCAACACCAATTATATTTTCGCCTTTAACAATTATATTGCTACCCGGAGGAAATGCAACGTCGACATTGGGTCTTATTACGGCAACGGTTTGTGAGTATGTGAAAAAACCGTTTAAAGAGAAACTTGCTAATAGAAAAGAAAATAGCACAAGTTTTTTCATGATTGTTTTTGATTTTGTTGATGAAATTATGGATTGATTGTCAACTTTTGCAACAAAGTATTTTGTTTTTATGCTGTTTTTTCAAAGTGCGATTTGTAATGTGCTGAATAGCTTTTGTACAAATTGTTCAGAACCTTACTGCAAGTAGCAGCATAAGAGAAAGAGGCACTTTGCTATGAGGCTCCTTTTACTCGGTATCCGCTTCGGGATTTTGACGTTCCCCTTCGGCCTTTAGGGTTTTCTCCTTCTTCTCGTGGCGTACGCCGATGTCAATAATCTTACGGGCCGACTGGTAAGCGTTGTAGAACTCGGGCTCGCGGCGGCGCATAAGCTCCATCTGATGGTCGATCTGATCGGTGAGCAGCTCCTTGGCCTTACGGATAATCTCGTTCATCGACATTTTAGCCGCAACGCGGGTAGACTCCTCGCTGCGAGGCGTTGCCTGCACAGCTGTAAACTGTCCGATTAGGGTTTCGAGCGCTGTGATATCCGCAGCCATATACCCGTAGTCCTCTAGCTTCTTCGCGTTAGCCTTCGCCAAGGCGAGCACCGTTTTTCCGGTGGTTATTAGCTGATCGTCCTTCATCTTCTCCAAGCTCGACTCCGTGTGCTTTACCGCCTGAGCCAATTCCGCATTCTTTTCGTAGTTGGCAATCGAAATCAGCCCAGAGCAGCAGAGGAAAAGCTCCTCCTCTAGGTTATCTCTGGTTTCGTTTTTGGTGATGGCCGCTGCCAGTATATCCTTATCCGCATCTACGGCGGCATCGTCTATCATACCGACAATCTCCATGTAGGAAGGTACCGACTTGGCTAGAACTACCGACGTAGCCCATTTTGCCTGATTTTGCCCAAGCACCAGCGAGGTGGACTTAAGCATTCGTACTGAGTTTGCGGTTTTCTTCTGCATAATCATATAGTTTAGGTTATAGTATAGGCAGCTACCCGAAGAAAGAAGGCCGACTGCCGGTTTGCTTTTCTGAGTTAGGCGCTAGCATAGGGGCATGGCAACAGCGAAACGAACCCTGTCGCCTCCGAAATGAAGCTTGGCTGCTCCGAAACGAAGCTTGAACATGACGCAATGACATGTGATGCTGACGAAATGACGTTTGGCGCTTCCGAAATGAAGCTTGGATGCTCCGAAATAAAGCTTGAACATGACGCAATGACATGTGACGCTGACGAAATGACGTTTGATGCTTCCGAAATAAAGCCTGGCTGCTCCGAAATCAAGCTCGACTGCAACGAAATGAATCCTAGCTGAACGGAAATTGATGCGGGTGCCCCGAAGCTAAGCTTGGCTGCACCGAAAAGAAGGTTGCCAGTAGCGAAACGAACCTTGGCGCTCCCGAAATGGAATGCGCCCTTGCCGAAACCGAGCTTGCCGCCTCGGCGAAGGCTCCGACCCGCCTTGCTGCGGCAGCGGAAGAAGAAAGCCTATTTTCTAAACGTGTAGCTAATGGCATATATGTATGATCTAAATAAGGTGATGGCAGCTAAGTTATAAAATGTATTTTCACCTGCAAGCAATAATTAAATGTTAGCTAATAAACTTTTACCGCCAGTTACTCTACTACCTCCTAAAAAGCCACCCGAACCTGCGGTGCTCCCTAGCGCTGGCCTGCCACCCCGTAGAATAGCGGGTTGAGGGTGCTTAGCTGAAAGCTTTTCTTGCTACATTTACGGCCGGCCGTACGGGCCGCTAAGCGTTGCGCCGGTGTTCGGCTATGGGCGATAGCCTGCAATGTTAGTACTGACGAAAGGCAACAGCCTTTGCCAAACAAGGGCAGAGCCTATGCTTAGCGGGGCAGAGGGTTATTATCATTATACAGCTACATCAGAAAACTCTACAAACATAATACTATGAAAAAATTGAAGTATTCATTGATGCTGGCGTTTACTGCGCTACTCGTATCGGCAGGCTACGCGCAAGGCCTTGGGGGAGGATCGAAGTTCCTTATCGATACCCTGCAAAGCCGCTACATGAACGAGCCTCGCGTCATCTGCATTTACCTCCCGAAAGATTATTCGGATTCGGTTCCGTATCCGGTCGTATTTGCCACCGATGGGCAAATGATTACCGATGGGCGCTATAGGGTGCTGCTCGATTCGCTGATTGACCGTAAAATTATTCCGCCCATTATTCTAGCGGGCGCTTATTCGAATGAGAAACCTGTACCCGTTAACTTATCCTACAGGCACTATGAGTACGTGGAGACAATGGGATCGGCTGATGATCCGAAGCTAAAGGATTTGTTCGTCAACCATATTGGCTTCTTTGCGGAGGAGCTGATTCCGTATATCGAAAAGCGCTACTCAGTATCGAAGGAGCGGAGCAGCCGGTTCTTTTACGGCGCCTCCAACGGGGCCGGCTTTGGGATCACGCTAAGTAGGATACATCCCGAGCTCTTCTCGGAGCTTATCTGCTTTTCGCCCTTAGGCGAGAAGGTAAAAAGCATTAAGTGGAGGCCCAATATTTCGCCCACGCTGCATATCGCCTACGGCAGCAACGAGGATTTTGCGATGGATAAATACCAGGCGCTGGTAAAACGGCTGAAAAAGCAAAAGTACCGCTATACGGCAATCGTCTACGACGGAGGGCACGAGCGGCTGAAGTGGGAACGGGAATTCGTAAGGGAGCTTGGGAGCATCTTTGCGAGTAGAAGATGAGCTGGCGGGGCGACATCCTTCTGTTAGGGTAGCAGCAGCAGGCCTTAATCGGTAAGCGTTTGTGCTGAGCCTATGCTTCGCAGGGGCCAGTTCCTTCGCTCGACGGCGATCCGTTCGTACGTTTTTTGCGGGGCTGCACCGCAAGGTTTTCGCGCTCGCATCGTCTAAAGGTGAAAAATAGGCAAGGGGGCGCGTCCGTTTTATGTGGGACCTCCCCCGCGCAAAAATAAACCTAACCGATGAAGAAACGTACTACTGCACTACTTGCGCTTGGCTTGCTGCTGTTTGGAGAGCCGCTGCTGGCCCAGTCGCCTGCCGAGCAGCGCGGGCTCGATGCCATAACCGTTAATGCCTTGAAGGCTCCGCTAGACTTCCTGGCTTCGCCCTTAATGGAGGGGCGCTACTCTACCGAGAAGGGAGCGGTGCTTGCGTCGGACTACATCGCATCGATGTTTGGCGTGTACGGCATTCAGCCTGCCGGCGATGCTAAGAGCTACTTTCAAAGCTTCAATCTTGTAAGATATTCGCATCCCCAAAACGAGGCTATGGAGATTGCCTTTGGGGGCAGCACCTTTATGCCAACGCCTAATGTCGACTACTACATCAAAAGCCGCAGGGTGCTCAACAGCTTCCGCATCGATGGTGATGCGGTTTATGCTGGTTATGGGCTATACCTTCCAGAGTTTGGCCTTGATAGCTACGGTAAGGTAGATGTTAGGGGTAAGGTAATTGTGCTCTTCCCTTACGGCGAGGAGATCCTTAAAACGGACATCTTTAAGTCGAAGACGCTTACCCCAAAGCAAAAGCAGGATATTCTGGATAATGCCACCAGCGAGGCCAAGCGTCGTGGGGCTGCTGCAGTTGTGTACATCACCAATGGTTCGGAGCTAGCCAATACCGTTCCTTACATCGGGAAGGCTCGTAGCGTTGCCGATGATATCCTGGCCTTGCCCAACGATTCGACATCGGTAGCGCCTGTGGCCTTCAACCTTTCGAGCGTTTTTCTTCGTGCTGCTCTTGGCTCGGTTGGCGTTAATGCAGATAAAGCGCCTAGCTACGTATCGGCCAAAGCGGCGCCCCTAAAAGTGCGCATCAAGGTAACGGGCGATGTTTCTGGAGGCGAGCTCTGCAAGGTGCGCAATGTGGTAGGCGTTATTCCTGGCGAGGATACCACCCGCTGCATCGTTGTTGGGGCGCACTACGACCACTACGGCTTGTGGGGCAGCACGCTATTCCCTGGTGCCGACGATAATGCCTCGGGAACCGTTGGGGTGCTAACCATAGCAAAGGCGCTAAAGGAGTCGGGCATTAAGCCTAAGGTGAGCATCGTGTTTGGCCTTTGGACCTGCGAGGAGAAGGGGCTTTGGGGATCGACCTACTACAGCCGCAACCCCTACATCGCCATGGATAAAACGCAGCTCTACATTAACTACGATATGATTGGCCGCTCGTACCCCAAGGATACGCTTAGCCGCGAAGCCTACTTCTTCTACTACGAGAAGCAGCCTTCGATTAAAGAGATTACCGAGAAGACGAATGCCGAGATGGGCAATATCCTTAGCCTACGCTCTCGTGCGTCGCTGGGTGGCCCCGGTAGCCGTAGCGACCATGGTCCGTTTTCCGTTCATGGCGTTCCGTTCATAGGATGGATGGCCGCTTTTCACGACGACTACCACACGCCCAACGATACGCCCGATAAGATTGACTACCGGAAGCTGCAGAAGGTTGCTCAGCTGGGCTTTCTGAATCTGGTGCGCTTCTCAACAAGGTAATGCATCTGTTTATAGTTTGTCCTGATTATGCAATAGAAGGCGTTTTGGTATAGTAAGAGAACAAGGGCGATTGGAGAGGTTTCTACCAATCGCCCTTGTTATTTTGCTGTTTAATGATGCTAGTTTAGCGTATTGGCATACGTTACAAGTTTGATTAAATCTTCCTTTTTTTTGAGAGATAAATTATCTTCTTTGATCTTGGTTTTTATTTGATCACCTTTAATTCCTGCCAATTCCATTAGGTTTTTCCCTTTTTTATCATGCTCAATGACAGTGTTGCCTCTTCTTATAAAGTATTTTTCGCTTAGAACCAACCGATCATTTTTTTCTCCATAATCTAAGGCCTGATTGTAACTTGACGGTTTTCTTATTATGTAGTGTAGAGCTAGAAGATCTGTTTTGCCTTCAGCCAAAACTTCAAAGTAGCTATACAAAATTGTAGACCCTTCTATGTAGGGACTATAAATGAATTTTCTATTGCTGATTATTATCTCTTTGATGTTTTTAGGAGTACTAATCGAATATTCGATTCCTTTGTCGAGATAGTGCATCTCATTTTTATATGCGTTTAAACGAAGATCAATAGAGTCTATATAATTTCCGTCATTTAAAGTTATTCGACCTTTGGTCCATTCTTCTGAAAGGTATTGAGAGCCTGTAACTCCAGGAATCCTTTCCCCTTGAACGATCACATTGTATCCGGGGGGAAACTTAATTTTAATGTTTTGAGCATTCAAAGAAATGTCCTTAAGAAGTAGAATCGAAAAGAAAATAGTAACTAAAGCGAATTTGTTCATAGTTGTTTCTGTTTTAGTTGAAATTAGTGTTTATTGGTTTTAAAATTAGCGAATTTTTGTTGCGTTGAATTTTTCCGTTGTGTTATTTATAGCTTAAATATGTATTTATGGCATTTTGATAGTGCTTTACCACATAAAGAGGCATAAGAGGTGTTTTGGGGTAGGTTTATAGAAGTGTAGGATTTACTGTAGATTCAAACAACAACACCTGTTTTTTATCCATTATTAAAGGATGTAGCCTGCACCAATAGCGATAAGATGCTACTTTTGCAGGTAAAATTTATTAAGTAATGCGTAGTATTCTATTTAAGGAGATTAGCACGTTCTTTTCTACCATTACCGGGTATGTGGCTGTAGGCATATTCTTGGCTATTACCAGCTGGTTTATGTGGGTATCACCCGGCGAGTACAACGTTATCGATGGAGGATTTGCCTCGCTCGATACGCTCTTCTTTATAGCCCCCTGGGTGTTTCTGCTGCTGGTGCCTGCGGTTACCATGCGCATGTTTGCCGAGGAGAAGAAAACCGGAACGGTGGAACTGCTGCTTACCCGTCCGCTTACCGACCTACAGCTGGTGGGCGGTAAGTTCCTAGGTGCGGTGGTGCTGGTGCTGATAGCGTTAATACCCACGCTCATCTACCTCTTTTCGGTATACCAGCTGGCCAACCCCGTTGGCAATGTTGATATGGGAGCCATGTGGGGATCGTTTATTGGGCTGTTCTTCTTAGCGGCCGTATACGCGGCAATTGGCGTATTCTCTTCGTCGCTTACCGACAACCAAATCGTGTCGTTTATTCTGGCTGCGGTGCTTTGCCTGTTCATGTACATTGGCTTCGATTCGCTGGCATCTTTCCCTTTCCTCAAATCGGTCGACAGCATTGTAGTGAGTTTTGGAATCAACGAGCACTACAAGTCGATGAGCAAGGGGGTAATCGATTCGCGCGATGTGATCTACTTCGTTAGCGCCATTGCGGTGTTCGTCTATGCTACGATGCTCAAGGTACAATCACGAAACTGGAAATAGGGATAAAATGAAGAAGCTATTCATAATATCAAGCGGACAAAAAGCCAAATCGCTTAAGACGCTAGCCCTTTTTCTGGGTGCAGTGCTGGCCGTAAATCTAGTGGCATCATTTCTATATTTTCGCCTCGATCTTACCTCCGATAGCCGCTTTACGCTCTCGCAGGTTACCAAGGATAAGCTAAAACAGGTGAAGGATGTGGTATACGTTAAGGTATACCTCGATGGCGATATGCCCATTGCCTTTAAAAAGATGAAACGCTCCGTAAAGGAGATGCTCGATGAACTTTCGGCCTACAGCGGAGGAAACCTTCAGTACGAGTTCGTCAATCCTGCTGCCGAAGGAGGGAAAAAGCAGAACGCCCTTTACGAGGAACTCTATAAAAAGGGGCTACGCCCGGTTAACGTTCAGGAGAAAAATGCCGAAGGCGGCATAAACCAGCGAACGCTATTCCCTGGTGCTATCGTAAGCTACAATGGCTACGAGATCGGCATAAACCTGCTTACCAGCAATTCGAGGGTTAACCCAGAAGAGGCTATTACCATCGGCGTTCAAAACTTGGAGTACAGCTTCATATCGGCTATCGATATGATCATGAAGAAGGAACTACCCAAGATTGCCTTCATTCAGGGTCACGACGAACTTGATGCCCTTCATGCGCAGGGAGCCCTTCAGGTGCTTTCCGAGCGCTTTAATATCGACTCCGTTTCCATTCGTGGCCGTATGGGGGCGCTCGATGGCTTCTCGACTGCTATTATTGCTAAGCCGCTAAAGAAGTGGAGTGAGGCCGACAAGCTGGTTCTCGACCAGTACATCATGCGCGGTGGTAAGGTAGCATGGTTTATCGATGCGGTAACAGTGAACGACGATAGCTTGGCTACAGGAGAGGTTACCTTTGGTCTTGTTAACGAGCATAACCTCGACGATCAACTCTTTAAGTACGGCGTGCGCATAAACCCAACCGTGCTGCAGGATGCGCAAAGCATACTAATACCGGTGAATATGGCCGTGCCGGGCGCTCAACCACAGTTTGTTCCATCACCTTGGTACTACTACCCGCTGCTCAACGCTCCTGATGATAATATCATTACCAAAAATCTGAATGTGGTATACTCCAAGTACCCTTCAAGCATAGATACCGTAGGGGTAGGGCATGATATAAAGAAGACAGTGCTGCTTGGTACCTCGCAGTACGCTCGCGAGATTCAGGCGCCGGTTATGGTAAGCCTTGCTCAGGTAACGCGCAAGTTTAAGCCCGGCGACTTCAACCGTGCATGGGCACCGGTGGCTATGCTGCTCGAAGGACAATTTACTTCGGCCTTCCAAAACCGGATGGTACCCGGTGTTGTTGCTAATGGAAAGCCCTTGGTTGGCAAAAGTAACCCGACTAAAATGGTGGTAGTTGCCGATGGTGACATCATCCGCAACGACGTTACAAGACGTGCTGATGGCGTAATGCCTTATCCGTTAGGCTTCGATAAGTACATGAATCAGCAGTTTGGCAATAAGGACTTCCTGCTGAACGTAATCAGCTACCTTAATGATGATACTGGGCTTATGCAGATACGTAACCGCGAAATGGTTATCCGTATGCTCGATAAAAGCAAGATTTACACCCAGCGTAGCCTGTGGATTGCTATTAATACGGCTATTCCTATGCTGCTGTTGGTAGTTTTTGGTGTTGTATTTATCATGCTCCGTAAGAGGAGGTATGCAAGGTAGGTTAGGCTAGAGGTGTTGCTTATGCACTGCCGAGTGTAGTAATCTTTTAATTCTCATTCATGTCGAAAAGGATAGTTTGGATATCGATTTTTATTGTTGTTTTAGGGGCGGGCTTTGTTGCGGCTTACTTATACACCGACATTATTACCAGCTCTAAGGGTTTTGCCGTTAAAGATGTTAATTCGCTTACGCGAATCGTGATAGAAAAGGATACCTCTAGCGTGGTTCTCGAAAAGCGTAATGGCGTTTGGTTCGTAAATGGGAAAGGAGAGGTAAAGCCAATGATGATTCAGCAGCTACTCTACTTCCTCGAAAATGTTGAGGTAAAAATGCCGCTACCGAGAAAAGTTAGAAAGGATGCGGCTTTGGCGCTGGACGAAGGCTACACCATAACAGCTGAGGCCGATGGACGGGTTGCTACCAAGTTTAGAGTTGCGGAGTTTCCGAATCCCAGTATAGGCTCAATTGGTGTTGTAGATGGTAAGGCTAAGATATATCTGCTTCAAATACCGGGTTCTAACTACAGCCCTGCATCTACGCTGTCGGTAAATCCAGCCGAATGGCATCAGAATTTGCTGCTTTCGCTTATGCCGAGCGATATCGTATCCATCACGGTGGATAACTTGACAAAGCCTCAGCGCAGTTTTAAGCTATTCCGAGGGACGGACGGCAACTTTCATCTATACGACATATACAAGCAGCAGGAGGTTCCCGATTTCAACGCAGAGCAGCTTGACTTCTACCTTTCGCTATATAGGGAGCTGGGCTTTAAGCAACTGGTTAAAATGGATGAGTTTGAGCTGCGCACGTTGGTGCTTTCCGAGCCGGAGGCTATTATCAGCATCGCATCGGTCGATGGCAAGTCTGAGGTGTTTAAGCTATACCTGATGCCTGTTGGCGACGAGTACGACGCCTACGGCCGACCGCTTAAGTACGACCGCGATAAGCTTTACGTGATTTTCGATGGCGACAAGCAGGTTGTAATGGCAAACTGGGTAGATTACGACATTCTTTTGCAGGATGTTCATTTCTTTTTAATAACTAATTAGGGAAAGGGGTAGCATCTACCCCTTTTTTTTGTATACTTGAATTCTAAAGTGCAAAAGAAAATACTTTTGAAAATTAAATAATTAAGGAATGAAATTCGTAGTATCCAGCACCGAACTCTTGAGCCACCTACAGCTTATCAGCAGGGTGATTAATAGCAAGAATACGCTTCCTATTTTGGACAACTTCTTGTTTATGCTCCACAACAACGAGCTTAAGGTTACTGCTTCCGATTTGGAATCCACCATGGAAACCACCCTCCATATTGAGAATGTGGTGGAAGAGGGGGATATTGCTATTCCTGCAAAGCTGTTGACCGACACCTTGAAGGAGTTTCCTGAGCAACCTCTTACATTTATCGTAAACCCTGAGAATCTCGATGTAGAGATTAGCTGGGAAAAGGGTAAGTTCAACATCCCTGGTGCTAGCGCCGAGGATTTTCCCACAGTCCCACTTATTAAGGAGGAGTCGAAGTTTGAGGTTGGCATCAACCCCGATGCCCTTCTCGATGGTATTACCAAAACCGTGTTTGCTACTGCCGACGACGAGCTTCGTCCGGTAATGAACGGTATCAACATCGACTTCGATACCGAATCGGCAACCTTTGTTGCTTCGGATGCTCATAAGCTGGTTCGCTACAAGAGAACCGATGTTCATCCTTCGGGGGCTGCCTCGTTTATTCTTCCTAAGAAGCCAGCCAACCTGCTAAAGGCACTTTTGGCTAAGGAATCTAACGATGTTGCTGTTGCATTCGACTCTAAGAATGCTTCGTTTACCCTTACTAACTTTAAGCTGGTATGCCGCTTGGTGGAAGGAACCTACCCTGCCTACAACTCGGTAATCCCAACCAATAACCCTAATAGGCTTACCATTGATAGGGCAGAACTGCTTAACTGCGTTCGTCGCGTGTCGGTTTGCTCTAACCAGGCCAGCAACCTTATCAAGCTTAAAATAAACGGCAACCAGCTTACCGTTTCGGCGCAAGACCTAGACTTTTCGATTTCGGCTATCGAGCGCCTTAGCTGTCAGTACGAGGGCGACGATATGGAGATTGGCTTCAAATCAACCTTCCTTTCCGAAATTCTTGCAAATATCGAAAGCGAAGAGGTGGTTTTGGAACTTGCTGATCCATCACGTGCAGGCTTGATCCTTCCGACTACCCAAGTTGGCGAATTCGACGATACGCTTATGCTGCTAATGCCTATGATGATTAACGCATAGACAGGCTTCTTAAGATACCTAAATATCCAAAAGGGTTATTTGATTTTACAGGCAAAAGCTGGTAAGTTGCAAGTAATCCTTTTGGATTTTTTATTTCTATAAGGAAGAAGTTAAACGGGAGTTATACCGGAGTTATACGGAAGTTGAAAGGGACGTTAACGAAAATAGAGAATGCATAATCATGGCGCTATACCCTGCTCGTTTAGTTAAGGAATTGCTTGCTCTCGGAGTGTCATCGCGTGCTTGTCACGGGATTTAATGAGTAGCCCGAAGGTTGTAGCAAAGCAGAAATCCCGAGAAGCGGGGGCTTTTTAGAATCTATTGGATTTCTTTTCTATATTCCGGGACTAGCCAGGAATGACAGCCCTTATTGAATGTAGAGCATAGCTAACAACGTTGATCCAAAATCTAATGTCTAACGTCTAATGTCTAAAATCTATTAGTCGATGAAAATTGTAGCAACCGATCTCGATGGAACGCTTCTTCCTAATGGAGGAAAGGTGTCTAGGAAGGACTTAGATACCCTTAGGATGCTTGGCAATAGGGGAGTAGTTCGTGTTGTTGCAACAGGGCGGTCGTTCTACGCCATTCTGAGGAATATCCCCCGCACGTTTCCTATCGACTACCTCATTTTTTCAACAGGTGTTGGCGTTATGGATTGGCGAACAGGTGAAATCATTTTTAGCGCTCAGCTATCCTCGAATCGGGTTAAGCATCTGGTAACGGAGCTTACGCGTCATAACCTCGACTTTATGCTGCACAAGCCGGTTCCCGATACGCACCACTTTTACTACTCGGCTACCGAAAATCCCGTATCCGACTTCCACGAGCGCATGCGGCACTACCCCGACTACTGCTTTCCTTTAGGGGCTGATGAGTATCCCGAGTCGTGCCAGGCGCTGGCCTTTATTGAACCCGATCTGGATCGTTTCGAGCGAATTGCTGCCAGCCTTCCCGATTTTAAGGTTATCCGAACCACATCGCCCATCAACGGCGAAAATATGTGGGTAGAGGTGTTCGACAAGAATGTGTCGAAGGGCCATGCGCTGGAAATGTTGGCCTCTAAGCTCAATGTCTTGCCCAAAGATGTAATGGTGCTGGGGAACGACTTTAACGATGTGGATATGCTCGATTTTACGCCCAACAGCTACGTGGTGGCCAACGCTCCCGAGCAGCTTAGGCAGCAGCATAGGGTGGTGGCCGATGCATCTAGCTCAGGCTTTTCGCAGGCGGTTAGCCTGTTTTTTAATCAACAGTAGCATTTTTGGCATGGTAGCTGCCGCCGATGCTCGTAAAATATAAGCAATATGAGAATTTCAGTTTTACTTTTGGCTGTGGTTGCAGCTGTGGGCGGATGTACCTCCGCCAAGGTTTCCTCTTCAGAAGCCTCTAAGTCGTCCGCTGCGGTGGTTGCTAACGGTTTTAGCGATACGTTGCTCTACTCCAAGACGTGGAGCATGGTTAAAATTGAGAGCGGCGATAAAACGCTGGTTGTTCCTGCCGAAGAGCCCGCCACGCTGGTCTTCGATCAAAAAACATCCCGCATTCATGGCCGATGCTGCAACAGCTACTTCGGTGTATTCTCTATAAATGGCAATGTGGTGGCATTCGATAAGGTAGGGGCAACCAAGATGCTCTGCATGGGGGTAATCGGCGATATCGAGAACCTTTACCATAGCCTGCTTGCTAGCCCGCAAACAATTACGGTTGATGAATCGACGCTGATCCTAACGTCGGACAAGGGAACCATAACCTTTAGGGCTACGAAGGAGGCGGAGTAGAATTTTGCTACGGGTCTTGGCGATGAGTGGGGACTATAATGGTTTTACCTCCATTTGTCGGTCAACAAATCCATCAAAAAAATGAAACTTGGCCCATTCCGTAGGTCTACAGCTTCGTTTAAAAATAGCTTGGGCCATCCTCCAAAGGGAGAAATGGCCCAGTAGCGTTGAGTCTAAAAGAAGAGTAAACGAGCTCCCTTTGTGCAGGAGGATCACTTTGTCTCGACGAATTCGAGGTTAAGGCTGATGGTTACATCCTTTCCGACTATAGACCCCCCTGCATCGGCAAGTGCATTCCATTTTAGCCCGTATGCCAGGCGGTCGATAATTGCGGTTGCTTTAAACCCGGCAACGGTTCCGCGCTGCGATTTTGCCTTACCTAGGTAGGTAACGTCGAACTTTACCTTTTTGGTAACGTCCCTAATCGTTAGGTTGCCCTCTAGCGCGTACTTGTTGTCCTTTACCTTTCTAAACGAAGTGCTGGTAAAGGTCATGTTGGGGTACTTTCCTGCATTAAAGAAATCGTCGGATTTAAGGTGTTCATTGCGGATGTCGTCGTCGGTGTTGATGCTGTTCACATCGACGGTGAAGCTGATTTTGGCATTGACGAAATTGGGCCATGGGGCGTCGATGGTACCGTTAAACTTGGTGAAGCGGCCTTCAACCTCCGATACCATTATGTGCATAACCGTAAACCTTACCCCCGAGTGCGATGGGTCTACCGTCCATTTCTGCTGCCCAAATGCCGATGCTGAGGCAACCAGTAAAAGCGCTGCTAGTATTTTTTTCATTTTCATTTGTTTTTCTACCTAAACAGCGGTAGGGTTCATTTGTTTAGTGGCGTAAATCGGCATGTAGTCTGCTGTTTCTACCTGATGCTCTGTTCGCCCTTTTTCTAGTATATTTGGGCTTTATTTACCGAAGAGATCATCTGCAATGCGCATCCTACTCGTTACCCCACCGCTAACCCAGCTAAACACGCCATACCCAGCCACGCCCTACTTGGCGGGCTACCTGTCAAAACAAGGAGTTGATGTCTTTCAGCAGGATCTGGGCATCGAGCTTATCGATCGGCTTTTTACGGCAGATATGCTTACAACCATTTTCGAATCGGTTGATGAGGCTAGCGTAACCAGCCATACGGATGCAAAGATTCTGGCCCTTCGCAGTCGATACGTTTCAACCATCGAACCGGTGGTTCGGTTCCTTCGTAGCAACGACCTTACGTTGGCCAACCGAATTGGCAAGCGCGGATTCCTTCCCGAGGGCGATCGCTTTAGGCATATCGCCGATCTCGAATTCCTGTTTGGAGATTTGGGAGTTGTGGATAGGGCTAAGCACCTGGCAACGCTCTACATCGAGGATATTAGCGATTTCATTCGCCGCAACGTATCGCCCCACTTCGAGCTTATTCGCTATGCCGAGTCGCTCTGCATAGCGCTGCCCACCTTCGATAGCCTAAAGGCAATGGTCGATGGTGTGCCCAACCTTATCGATAGGCTAATTGTGGACACATTTTCGGACTATTTTAACGAGGTAAAACCCGATGTGGTTGGTTTTACCATTCCTTTCCCCGGAAATCTTTATGCTGCGCTTGCCTGTGCAAAATGGCTGAAGCAGAACTATTCCAACGTAAAGGTGCTGATGGGAGGAGGGTACGTGAGCACCGAGCTGCGCGACCTCGCTGATCCGCGTCTTTTCGAGTATATCGACTACCTCCTTTACGACGATGGAGAAATTTCTATTCTCCGTCTGTTGGAGTACCTAGAGGGTAACCGAGGCGAGGATTCGTTGGTGCGAACGTCCTTTTTAAAAGATGGTGCCATTGTTAACGTAAGCAACGCGCTCCTAGATGTGCCGGGAGGCGAGCGCCCGGCACCGCTGTACAGCCAGCTGCCTATTGGAAAGTATCTCGATATGGTAGAAACGGCCAATCCAATGCTAAAGTTATGGAGCGATGGCCGCTGGAATAAGCTTATTCTTGCACATGGCTGCTATTGGGCCAAGTGCGCCTTTTGCGATGTAACGCTCGATTACATTAAGCGCTTTGAGCCCTACGATGCCATGGCCATTGTGGATATGATGGAGAACGTAATGGGGCAAATCGGGCAATCGGGCTTCCACTTTGTTGATGAGGCGGCTCCCCCTGCGCTGCTTAAAAAAATATCGCTCGAGATTATTCGCCGAGGGTTAACCGTAAGCTGGTGGGCAAATGTACGGTTCGAGCGCAGCTTTACCCGCGATCTTTGTCTTTTAATGGCTCGAGCTGGATGTATTGCCGTATCGGGGGGGCTCGAGGTGGCCTCCGATCGGCTGCTTGCCCTAATGAGTAAGGGTGTGGACATTAAGCAAACGGCAAAGGTTACCAGCGCCTTTTCGTCGGCGGGCATACTGGTGCATGCCTACCTGATGTACGGTTTCCCTTCAGAAACCACACAGGAAACCATAGACTCACTAGAGGTGGTACGTCAACTCTTCGAGCAGAAGCTTATCCAATCAGCCTTTTGGCATCGTTTTGCCATGACCGTTCATAGTCCTGCCGGCTGCAATCCCGAAAAGTATGGGGCAAAGTTCCTATCGAACAAGAAAAATCCGTTTGCCAATAACGAAATATTCTTTACAGACAACGCAGATACCGACCTCGAAATGCTAGGCGAAGGGTTACGAAAGGCAACCTACAACTATATGCATAGTATAGGTTTCGAGAAGAATGTGGTTACTTGGTTCGACGGTAAAGTCCCACAAACGAAAGTTCCCCCAACGCTAGTTGCCGGATGCTTGGTAACCGTTAAGAACGAGCATTTTCCCGATAGCGGAACCTTGGTATGGCTTGCCGATGGCTACCAACTCTTGCTAACCGATAGTCGTCGTCCAAAGCTGCATATTTTCAACCAAAGCAAAGTGGTTGAGGTGATATTTCGTCTTGAGGAGATCGGATTCTGGGAAGACTTCTTCCTTTTGCTAGAAGAAAAAGGATACTTTATAGGAGTCGAGGAGGTGAAGGCGTTAGCCAAGGCTCATTTAGATAGTGGTGTAGAGGCTATATCTGCATCTAAAGTATGGAAGTCGCTGAGGAAAAACGGGCTGGCTATAGTGTAAACGAAAGACTTTTTTAAGGAACCTTGAGGTGGATGAATTGTAGCATGCTTGGCTACAAAAAGTAAAACAGCCCATGGAAAAACTTAAAAAACTGCATGCGAAACAGGAAAAATGCATTAGTTTTAAGAAATATTGTGTTTTTTTTATAAAAAAATGAGGGGTGCTCTTGATTATTTGGAAAAAGAAACGATATTTGTCTTTGAATTTGTTGCCGTCTGAGTTTCTAGTTAGTTTGTCAGATTATAATTTTTGAAAGTTATTCTAATAGCTAGATCAAATTTCAGAAAAGTCATCGTCGACTCCTCTAAAAGACTCACCGAAAACAAAGGAAAAAAGCTTTAATTTTTTTAGACAAATGAACATTTTTATTTCGAACTTGAGTTTTAGAGTCAATGATGATGACCTAGCACAACTTTTTGAAGAGTACGGACAAGTTAGCTCTGCAAAAGTAATTACGGACAAGGTAACCGGCCGCTCAAGAGGATTTGGTTTCGTAGAGATGGCTTCTGATGAGGAGGCTAATCGTGCTATCGAGGAACTCAACCAAGTTGAGTACGATGGAAGAACAATTTCTGTATCTGAAGCAAAGCCAAGAGAAGATAAGCCAAGAGGCTCTTTTGGTGGCAACAGAGGCGGTGGAAACCGTGGCCCAAGAAATCGCTACTAATCAACTCTTACAATAAAGAAAAGGTCGTTCAATTTGAACGACCTTTTTTTGTATTTATACCATTTGCTTACTCAGTAAGTTCTCCTTTCCCTTCCCTCACAATTTCAGTTTCGGCGCCTGTGCAGTCAACAACCGTTGTAGCAACGTTCCCACCGTATCCACCATCAATAGTTAAGTCTACAAGATGCTCAAAGCGTTCGTGGATTAGTTCCGGATCGGTAGTGTACTCTATAATTTCGTCGTCGTCCTTAATGGATGTGGTGATAAGAGGTTGTCCTAGGGCTGCGGTTATGGCTATCGGAATAGGGTTATCGGGGATGCGGATGCCAATGGTCTTTTTCCTGTCCAAAAAGGTATCTGGTATTCGGTTGGATGCCGGCAGGATGAAGGTAAAAGGTCCAGGTAGGTTTTTCTTCATCAGCTTAAAGGTGGTGTTGTCGACTCTTGCGAACTGGGATAGATTGCTTAAATCAGTACATATTATAGAAAAATCAACATCCTTTTGCTTGAGCCCTTTTATTTTAAGGATGCGTTCGAGCCCTTTTTTACTTTTTAGGCTGCAACCAAGCGCATAAACAGAATCGGTGGGGTAAATGATAACTCCATCGTTCTCGAGCACTCTTACCACCTCATTAATTTGGCGCTCGTTTGGATTTTCAGGGTAAATTTTGACTAACATGCCGTTTTCTTGAATGGTTATGTAAAGAAAGCGAATTTGTTGTCAGATTGTTCATATATTTTTCATGAAACCGCTGCTCGGGCTATTTTTGCTATCTTCGCAGCAAAACGGAAAGGCATGAACATCTTCTATACACCGGATATTACAGGAAATTCGTATACCTTAAATGAGGAAGAGTCGAAGCATTGCGTGCGCGTGCTGCGTATGGAAATCGGTAAACGAATAAACCTTGTTGATGGAGATGGGGGTATGTACATTGCTCAGATTGTTGATGCCAACCCCAAACGGTGTAGGGTAGAGGTGGTGGAGAAACAGGAATGCTACGGGAAACGTCCGTACTACCTTCATATTGCCATTGGGCCTACTAAGCTGATAGACCGTTACGAGTGGTTCCTCGAAAAGGTCACAGAAATCGGTATTGATGAAATTACCCCGTTGGAATCTTTCCACTCCGAGAGAAGAACCGTTAAGCAGGAGCGATCTGAAAAGGTGGTTACCGCAGCTGTTAAGCAGTCGGTAAAAGCCTATCATCCAAAGGTTAATGAGATGACATCCTTTAAAGAGCTGGTTAATCGTCCTTTTGAAGGGAAGAAGTTCATCGCTCACTGCAATGATGGCGAAAAGGTGCTGCTAAAGCATGCTGTTGCTCCTGGCGATAATGCTCTTATCCTCATAGGTCCCGAAGGTGACTTTAGCGTAGAGGAGGTTGCTTTGGCTAAGCAGCAAGGTTTTATTGAGATATCGCTTGGCGAAAGCCGTTTGCGAACCGAGACTGCAGGAGTTGTTGCTTGTAGTACCGTTTGCTTTGTTAACCAGTAGGGTGCTAGTACAGGCTCTTCCGCTTCCACGATTTAGCGAAAACCGCCTCGTTGCGGCGTACCGATTTGCGTTGGCGCCGTTCGGCATCGTAAAAGAATACCAGCTTTAGCTGTGGCGAGGGCTGTTTCCATTCCATGCTATACTGCTTGGCCATATCGTTGGGCGAAAGAAACGTTTCACCATTTAGATCTCCCATCATAAACTTAACCCCCTGCTTGTTTGGCGATGCGCTAAACGATAGGAAAACGAGTTCGCTGCACACGAGCTTGTTATCGTTGCTGAAGTCGAAGAGGTAGTCGTAGGGCGTTCCGAGATACTCGAATGCCGTAAGTAGCGACTTAAAGATATCTTCGCTAGAGAGGGTTGTTCGGAGAGCTGCTAGGTAGTCAACCTTTGCAATATGCTCAACCGGGTTTATGACTACCCCCTTTCCTATGGCTTCAATAATTAATCCTTTCTTCCCCTCCAACTTTTCGTATGCCTCGGGGTAATTCTCCTGAATGTATGCTGATGGGCTCTGCCCTTTAAGTATGGCAGTGCCTTTAAAGCAGCTGTCGAGCTGCTCTAGCGAGCCTAAGTATATCCCCGAATGGGTCCAAAAGCCGGGAATTCCCACATTGGAGAGCTGCTCGTCGTTCCTCTTAATGATGATGTCGCCAGGACGAAGTGAATCCTTAATCTGCTGGAGTTCGTCTTTGCTGATGAACTTCTCGGGACGGAAGCTAAAGTCGATGTCGGCGGCCACCTCGCAAATGCCCTTTTGTATGCTCCACCTGAAGTTCTGCTTCAGGAAATGGCGAATCTCGTCAAAGGTTGTGAGCGTATCCTTTATTTGGGAGAATCGGATGTTGATAAGCTTGTTGTGGTGCTTTACTAGAAAACGTGATTGCGCCGTTTTTACGTAAAGGAGCTTTTGGCGCTTATCCCACTCGAAGTGATCTATGGTGCTGTCGGTAAGGCCGTAGCTGCTGTTTATCCAGCTACAGCTTTTCTTGCTGAAGCGGTAAACGTAGCTGCCCTTGGTGCCTACCAGAGTAAGGTTGTTTTTGATGATGAGAACGTCGCTGAACCGTGTGCTGCTGGGAATGTTTGCGGAATCCTTCATGTTGCAAACATCGCCTTTGGGGTTTATCTTGTAAAGCAGGCTGCTATCTTTTCCTGCAATAATCCACTTTGCCCCATTTTTTGCGCTAAAAATCCGAACGATGGGAGCGCTCAGCATCTTGGAGTAGTAGGAACTGTCTGGGGTAGCTTCATCTTGAGCCAAAGAGGTTGCCGGTAAGAGCAGAAAGGCTGCAAGTGCAGTATGTATGAAGTTGCAGATGTATTGCTTCATGTTCGTGCTTCAGTTTAATCAGTAGTACAACTCTACTCGAATTTACCCTCGTCAATTGGTGGCTAAGCGTTGCTAGGATAACGAAAAATTTTGGGATATATGGTGTTGTGGTTCGTACTTTTCCTATTTTAACATAGGAGGGATTGCTATATTTGTTGATCTTGGATTGATTGGAGATTAAGTGATCCAATGCTTAAGTATTAGACCTGACAGGTTTTTAAAACCTGTCAGGTTTTGGTTGCCATTAAAAAACACTACCGATATGCAGGAGAAGGACATCGAACAAGCCTATAGCGCTAAGCGAGTTTTCTTTGACGAAGGGAACACCCGCAGCTACGCCTTTAGGGTAGAGCAGCTCGCGAAGCTTAAAGCTGCCATTAAGCGGCACGAGGCTGAGATTCTTGCTGCGCTGTATACCGACATGGGCAAATCGGCCTACGAGGCGTTCTCCAGCGAGGTGGGCATCCTTTACGAGGAGATTAACTATGCCCTCAGGCACCTGAAGCGCTGGATGAAACCCCAGCGGGTAGGCACGCCGCTGATGCTTCAGCCTTCGCGCTCGCGTATATTGGCCGAGCCTCGCGGTGTGGTGCTCATCATTGGGCCTTGGAACTACCCCTTTCAGCTGCTGATCGCTCCGCTTATCGGCGCCATTGCCGCTGGAAACTGCGCCGTGCTGCTGCCGAGCGATATGGCCGAACATACGGCTGCTGTTGTCGCTAAGCTGGTGGACGAAACCTTCGACTCCTGCTACGTTAGCGTCACCCAAGGATCGGGGGCGCAGCTGGGGCCAATGCTCATCGAGGGGTATCCCTTTAACCATATCTTCTTTACGGGTAGCCCCAAGGTGGGCAGGCAGGTGATGGGGATGGCCGCCAAGCACCTCACCCCCGTAACGCTGGAGCTGGGCGGTAAGAGTCCGGCCATCGTGCATGCCGATGCCAACCTTAAGGTATCGGTAAAGCGGCTGGTGTGGGCCAAGTACTTCAACGCCGGGCAAACGTGCGTGGCGCCCGACTACCTGCTGGTGCACCGCAGCGTAAAGGACGAGGTGGTGCGGCTGGCCAAAGGGTGCATCAGTGAACTTTACGGCGACAATCCTGAACGATGCGCGGATCTTACCCGCATTATTAACCGCCGCCGCTTCGATACGCTGCTGGGCTACCTAGCCGATGGTCGCATAGCGCACGGTGGGCGCAGCAATCCCGATACGCTCTACATAGAGCCAACCCTTATGGAGGATGTCCCGCTCGATGCCCCCATTATGCAGGAGGAGATCTTCGGCCCCATCCTTCCCATCATTGCCTACGATAGCCTCGATGAGGCGCTGGCCATCATCCGCCGTAATCGCTACCCGCTGGCGCTGTATATCTTTACCAAAAGCAAAAAGGTGGAGCGCTTCTTTATGGAGCGGGTGGAGTTTGGCGGCGGCGCCATCAACAATGCGCTGATGCACCTGGTTAGCCCAGAATTGCCCTTTGGTGGGGTAATGACCAGCGGCATGGGCAGCTACCACGGCCGCCGCAGCTTCGAGGCCTTCTCGCACCACAAGAGCATCCTTAGCACATCAACACTAGTAAACCCTTCGTTCTTCTATCCGCCCTACACCTCGGTTAAGCTGAAGCTGGCAAGGTGGTTTATGCGGTAGGACTAAGTAGGGATTAGCTAGCAGGCATGGCAGTTAAGCTAAGGCTGAATTTAAAAGGATAAACGCTCAATAGCAGTACGTTATTCCCTCCTAGGCAATGCCGTTAGCTTAAGGGGCAATCTACTATACAATTGCTTATTGTATATCTCCTACGGAGAAAAATGGAGTGGCGTAGGAATGATGCTACAAGTCTATAACCGCTACGCGGTATTTTCGCCATTCGTAATTTGTCCGTAGGACATTGCGATTTGTAGATACCATCCTTACCCTGCCTATTTACCTCGGAGAGGTTAAACAGGAGGAGACTATAGTCGGTCTTTCTAAGGTGAAAAACCTCCCGCTCTAAGTGAAGGATGTTGCCCCATATCATTAACTTAATGATCAACTTTTCTTAAGTTAACGACATTACCCCTCCAAAGAGGGGATAATCAGCCATGATTCTGCATTTAGGCTTTGTAAAAATGGCTTAGTTTGACGGCTATGGGGGATAACCAGTTTCAATCATGCGCTGGTGTTTGATATTTATCTTCTTTTCTTCAAAAAAACGGTTCTAAACATCGGCCTAGCTTGACGGCGATGGACCGGTACCTTTGCCCCAAAGGAAAGGTGAATCGTAAAAGGATAAAACAGCAACGAGCGCATCCAATTCGGGTGCGCTCGTTCTCTATTTCGGGGGAGAATATTCTACTTTGCCATAAGGAACTCGAAGGGAATATGTAGCCTGCGCTGCCATGCCCTTTCGGAGTGGTCTTCACCTACAAATTCCTTGGTGATCCACGACTCCGAGGTGAAGCCCTTCTGCTCCATCAGCGCATCCACCTTTAGCTGCCAAGGCTTGTAGTACTGGTCTAGGGTTTTGTTACCGTAGTCGAAGTACAGCTTATGGGTTTTGGGCGATGGCAGCTTTGCCTGCATATACTTTATGATGGCCGGAGGAATGGGGTTGTTGTCGTCGTTAAACTTGCCGATCCAGTGGGTAGATAGGCATGCTGCGCCTCCAAACACCTTAGGGTACTCGCATATGGCGTAGAGCGATATGAGTCCACCCATGCTCGATCCGGCAATGAAGGTGTTCTGCTGATCGGGCAGCGTTGCGAATGTTTTGTCGATGTAGGGCTTTAGCTCGGTAACCAGAAATCGGAGGTAGCTGTCGGCTTTGGGGCCTTCTTTAATTAGGAGAAGCAGCTCCTTGCGCTGATCGGGAGCAAGGTTCTTCAACGCCTTTTCGGGGAAATACTCTGCATGGCGGAGCGTGTTGTTATTCCATATGCCCACCACAATTATGTCGCGGATCTTTTCTTCCTTTGTCAGCTTCGTTGCCACCTCGTCGACCATCCATTCCTGCTTGTTCCAGGTAGTGGTAGAGTCGTAGAGCATTTGGCCGTCGTGCATGTAGAGTACGGCGTACTTCTTGGCTGGCGAGTAGCCTGCAGGTAGCCAAACGTCGATGTTTCGGGCATCGACATGCTTCGATGGGAACTTCTCGATGCGCTTAATCTCTCCGCTCGATGCCTTGGGTAGCTGCGCCCCCGCAGCCATCGAAATGCAGAGGAGCGCTGATGCTAGTAGCTGCTTCATTCTATTTCTTGTTGATGTTAGGCTGCTCCAAATTTAGCGAATTTGGAGGGCTAATATTGGCTACTACGCGGAAAGCAGGCAATGCGGCACAAACAGCAGCTTTCGCAGTGCGAAGCGGTGCTGCTGTTGTTGAATGGTACCCTATCAGTACGTGTGAGGGATTTATCCGCATGCGTATACCTTCAATTCTAAGCTAGAATTGTTTCATCTGCCCCTCCGATTTGTCCTATCTCTTTTTTTTATAGAATAATGTACGCTGGTGGTGTTCCGTAAATCTAACGGAAACGAAACAAAGAAAAATCCTGCACGAATTAACTCGTTCGGTTGCGGGTTTATGTTCCATTTCAATTTATGTTGTAACCCTGATATTGTTGCTGCATTGAAGTATGTTATGGAGGCGACCTCACTCAAACAGAATTCGTGCCTGTTTGGTGTGGATTCGCCACGGTATTTACGGGTGGAGGATGATGATTTAAGGTTGGTTTGCTGAGATAAACTTGACTGTTGCTTAATAGCAGCAAGTTATCCTCCCGTTTGAACGGGAGGTAGGGGTGGGTTGCTGTTGCTTCCATTTCTTTTTTCAACCCCATTCCTTGGGGTTGTATAGATTCTGTATGCTTTTTCCTTTCATTTCTTTGTGCCCAAAGAAACGACACAAAGAAAGGCTGTCGTGGCTTAACTTGCAGACTTCGGCGTGGGGTGTTTATACGCTATATGGGTATACACGCGCATTGGGGCTTTCCTTCTTACTTTATACCCTATGTTAACGCCAAAACGAGCAGCCCCTAAGGAGTTGCCCGTTTCGTATGATTCAAAACAGTAGACGATTCAAATCTGGCTACTCTTTAGTAGCACTATTCGCCTTCTTTTTGCTACTCTTGCGCTTAATGTCGCTCGTACGCTTCCCACCAACTTTCTCGTACTCGATGCTGTCCTTGCCGTACTTAACTGCAGCCGATGCAAGAATACTAACACAGAAAGTGTCCATTTTCTTTTCGAGCTGCTCAATTTCGTACTGCTTCTCGTCGGCATCCGACAACAGCGTGTTGTACTCCTGAAGCATCGTATCGCAAGATTTTACCAACTTTTCAGCCTCTTCGGCGGTGATTCCATTCCCCAAATCAATCTTTGGATCGATGGATGTCATCCCTGCAAGACGCTGCTTTAAGTTGTCGAGCGAATTTGAAGTTCTTTTTACTCTGGCCATAAAATACCTCCTTCCCGTTTTTTAATTAGTAGTAGGGTTAATTAAGTGGTGAATCGGCCAACAAGGCAGCTAAAGCAGGTAACGCAAGCTGAATGCTGGTTGGCTTAGCCGCTTGATGTGCGATTCATTACTGTTATAAAAGTAGTAATTATGTTTAAATAAACAAATAATGTGAAAATATTTTGAAATATACTGCACGTACATTACTAGGTAGTTGTGCTTGCAATGGCCTTTGCGTTAAACTTGATGTTGGTAGAGGTGTGCCAAACTATAGCTTTTGACGCATTGCAAGCTACATGACGGATTAGGCCACCGCCAATCCGTACGAACCTACCTCTACTACATCGGCACCTGTCACCTTACCAAGTATTGCTCGCTAGGTAAGCTCCTGCTTAAATCAAAAACCGTCGATGGCTAAGAGAAAACCATGCACGGTTAGGAGTTAACCATGGACGGCTAAGAGATAATCGTCGACGATAAACAGTTAACCGTCGATGGTTAGGAGTTAATCGTCGATGGTGAACAGTTAACCGTCGATGGTTAAGAGATAATTGTCGATGGTGAACAGTTAATCATGGATGGCTAAGAGATAATCGTCGATGGCAAACAGTTAACCGTCGATGGTTAGGAGTTATCCGTGGACGGGTAGGAGATAATCATGGACGGTTAGGAGATAGCCGAGCTCGGGTTGCACCAGCTGGAGTGCCGTTAAAGGCTCTTTAGATGCCAGAACCCTGTTTGGCTGATAAGTAATCCTCCACCCAACGGCGATGTTAAGCCGACACCCTTACGCGAAAAGCTACGATGCGCTACCTACGTATTATTATTGCCTGCCACAGCTAAAATAATTAAGTTAAAGAGTACAACGGCACGATATAATCTCTACATTAGCCCTCAATATTTTTAAATCGTAGGCATTAGGTAAGCATAACGGTAAAATATATAATGAGATAATAGTTCACATTGTTGTATCTTTTATATATTTGAATAACGTAAAATTAATTTTCTTAAAGCAACAAAAAGATGACTATCAACGAAGTAACAAAGATTGCATTGAACTATTTGAATTCATTTTATGATACAAGCAAACCTGTATTAGAAGAAATTGAAATTTCTGATGACAACAAATATTGGTATATAACTTTAAGTTATGAGTCCGATGATGTGCCTGTTAATCAGTTTCAATTGATTCCAACTAAAAGTAGAAAATATAAAATATTCAAAATTGAAGCAGAAACGGGTGAGGTTCGTTCAATGAAAATTAGAGATATTAAATGAGTAACCTTGAAAGAGTAAAAAAATATTTAAGTGGTAAAAACATAGTACTTGACTGTAATATATTTATACTATTAATTATTGGTTCATTAGGGCATGAGCATGTGAGAAAAAATAAAAGAACGAATATTTTTGATGTTAATGATTATTTATTGCTTATGAATATTATATCTAATTCTAATATAATAACAACTCCTAATATTCTTACAGAAGCATCTAATCTACTTGAAAATTATGAATACTCAGGTGCTAAAATTGGATTAAAGGGAATCTCAACTCTGATTAATAATACTATAGAAGTATATAAAAGTTCCTCAGAACTTATATATCATGAATCATTTTTAAAATTTGGTCTTTCTGATACATCTGTATTCAATTTGTGTTATGAAAAAAAGGCAGTAGCAATAACAATAGATTTTCCACTATATGGTTATTTATCCAGCCTTTCATTAGATGTCATTAACTTTAATCATTTAAGGATTGAGTTATAAGAGTTGTGTACAACATACGTTATTTTCAACAAACAGGTGTAATAGAAAGGGAAGCATATTACACTCCATCAACCACTTTGAGAGTGAATTTACAGCCCTAGTTAAGCGTAGTATAATCGAAGCTCAAGGCTCGGCATAGTCTGTGACTATGTCGAAAATAAGTAGCGGTTTTTAACCGCATATAAACGGCAAACAAACAAAATCAAAGCACAGCTACAATTGCGGCTGTGCTTTGATTTTTTGCTGCTTGGCAAGGTAGACGGGGCTTACTTTGCTAAGGCTTGTACGTTTACATGGCTGCGGTGAACTGGAGAAAAGGTTTTGACCAATGCAGGACGTATTGCCCTACGTATGGGCGAATTAATTTTCGCCTTTACAGATGGATATTCCGAACCATTACCCAATGTTGTTTTACACGAACACGTAATTATGCCCAACCATGTGTATGGTATTGTGCAAATTTTGGGTTATGGTCGTTGTAGGGGCGAAAAATGTTTCGCCCCTACGTGCGTTCCAATGTATGTTCGTACGATTATCCCAACATGCGCCCCAACGGATGGACAAATGTTCAATACGTACGGTCGTGGTATGGGCGAAAAATATTTTGCCCATACGTGCGCATGATTTGTTGATATTTTGCGGTTTTAAAATGGGCGTTGCCAAATGGATGCGGCAAAATACCGACGTTAAAAACGTTTGATGTTATGGGTAAATAATTATTCGCCCAGACGATTCCCCCAACGATTGCTTTATCAACGACCATATCATTCAAAAAGAAGAGTCGTGCCTGCGTATTGTCCATAATCGCAGGTCGATTATCCCTATTAGAAGTCAAGTATTACCCCAATTGTCGGAAGAATAGTTCCAGAGCCTTTCATCTCTACCTTTTTGAGCTTGTACCTGTCGGGGTTGCCGGGTACAACAATCGGTTTACCGTTGGCGTCGAGCTCGGGTAGGTACACATCGGCACGTTTCTGCTTCGAGGCTAAGACATTCTGGATATCGACGTAGAAGTTCATCGACCACTTCTTTAGGTAGTAGGTTTTATCCACGCGAAGGTCGAGCTGCTGGTACGAGCCTAAGCGCAGCTGGTTGAACTGCGAGTAGTCGAAGTAGAGGCCGCCAACGGCATCGTAGGCCTCCTTTATGCTCGACTTGTCTATATCGTAGGGCGTGTAGGGGCTGCCGCCCAGGTATCGCCACTTAACGCCAGCCTCCCAGTTCTTGCCGAACATACGCGACCCTGTTAGGGTAACGATATTCCTATTGTCCCACGATGTTGGAATCCACCCGTTAGCGCCACTGCGGTTGACGCTGCTTTTGGTGCGGCTCCAGAAGAGCGTATAGGCACCCACGAGGTTAAACCCGTAGAAGTCTTTCGAGCGGTACATTAGCTCCACGCCATACGACGAACCTTTGGCGGTAGAGCGCAGCTCCTCGTTGCCAAAAACGCCATAGTCGCCACCCTTGCTGGCAATGGCAACGGAGTCGGTTACCGAAAAGAGGTAGTTATCGTAAAGCTTGTAGAATCCCTCTAGGGTAAGCTTATCCTTCTCGCTGGGGCGGTACTCGAATCCCGCAACAAGATGGTCCGATTGGATGTACTTAAGCCCATTCCGCTTGTTTACCAGCTCGCCATTGGCGCTGGCGTAACCCATAGAGGTAAGCGGAGGAGCCTGGTAGTATCTGCCAAGGTTGAAGTTGAAGAACACCTCCTTTGTAATGCCATAGCTTAGCGAAAAGCGGGGCGAGACCTGCTTTAAGGGGTTTTGCATCGACGATGAGTAGCTATTCCCATCGAGCCTAGCCCCTAATGCCAGCGACAGCTTCTCGTTCAGGTAGCTTTTGGCGATGTTGAAGAATACCCCGTAGTTGAAGAGGTTTAGGCTGCTGCTGTAATCGGTAGTGGAGGGGGCGCCATTCTTAAATCCCAGCTGAAACGTGGAGTTGGAGTACTCGTCGACGCCAACGTTTGCGCCATATCCCATTTTGTAGCCCGATACCTCGTTGGAATGCTCGAAGCGCAGCCTGTTCCGCTTTTCGGCTGATGAATAGTCGAGGATTCTGGGCTGGCTCTCGTCGTTGCTGGGATACTTGTACTCCTTATTGAAGAAGTGGGAGCGGCTTACCACCCATGTGTTGACGCTCTTCTCGCGGTACTGCTTGTAAACGACGCCCAGCGTGTAGCTCCATTGGTCGTTTTCGGGCAGGTAGTTCAGGATAAAGCGCTGCTCTTCGTCTGGATTGCTAATGCTCTTGTTCAGCCTGCTGATATCGTAGGCACCAAGACCGATAAACGAAATCTCCTGCTTGCTGTTGATCTTTGTTTTTACCTTAAGCTGGATATCGTTGTAGGTAGGGAGGAAAGGGAGCTTTAGCGTCTTAAAGAGCAGCTGGAGGTAGCTCCTTCGAGCAGAGGCGATGAACGTAGTTCTATCGGATATTGGACCATCCAACGTTAGTCCAAGATCGGAGGCACCCACGGTTGCCCTAAACTTTAGCTTATCCTTATTTCCATCGATCATTTTAAAGTCGAGGATCGAGCTAAGCACATCGTTGGAGGAGGACGGGAATGCGCCCGAGTAAAAGTTTACCTCGCGGATAAAGTCAACGTTTATCACCCCAACAGGTCCGCCCGAGGCGCCTTGCGTAGAGAAGTGGTTGATGGTGGGAACTTCGATGCCATCTAGGTAAAACTTATTCTCGCTTGGACCGCCACCCCTAACGATAATGTCGTTGCGGAATGCCGCAGCCGAAGATACTCCGGGAAACGACTGGATAACCTTCGAAATGTCGCGGTTGCCACCAGGGTTTTTCTCAATCTCTTCGATGCCGATGCGCGATAGGCTTACGGGGCTATCGATGCTCTTCCTGAAGTTGTTGGCCCTAACGGTTATCTCTTCGATGCTTACAGAGGTTTCCTCCATCTCAACATCGAGTATGGCTCTTTTGGCATTGGTTGCAAGTACCTCGCCGGAGATTGTAGGCTTGAAGCCAACGGCGCTAACCTTTAGCTGTACGTATCCGGGTTTTAATCCCTTAATTTCGTATTCGCCATTTTCGTTGGCGATTGTACCCTGCTGTGTTCCCCATACGGCAATAGTTGCGAAGGGTACGGGAGCTCCGTTTTTCGAGCTATATATCCTGCCGCTTAAAGCTGCATTGTTTTGGGCGTAGGATGCTACTCCAATCAGCAAAAAGGCAACAGCTAGTAATGATCTCATGGTTTCAAATTTTGTCCTTTAACAGCAAAGCTATGGTTTTGTTTTTATAAAAAATGGGATTACATAGGATTTGCCGTAGGGGCGAAAAATTTTTCGTCCAAACCGTATGGATATTCGGCACCATTATCCAAATGTTGTTTTACACGAATACGCAATAATGCCCAATCATGTACATTGCATTGTACAAATTTGTGGATGGTTGTGATGGTTGGGATTGTAGGGGCGAAACATATTTCGCCCACAAAATGGTGATTCCGCACCATTATCCAAATGTTGTTTTACACGAATATGTAATAATGCCCAATCATGTACATTGCATTGTACAAATTTGTGGATGGTTGTGATGGTTGGGATTGTAGGGGCGAAACATATTTCGCCCACAAAATGGTGATTCCGCACCATTATCCAAATGTTGTTTTACACGAATATGTAATCATGCCCAATCATGTACATTGCATTGTACAAATTGTGGATGATGGGGGTTGTGGGGAATATAATGGCGTATGTAAGGGCGAAAAATTTTTCGCCCCTACGTGCGCCCCACCGATTGCCCCAAACAATTGTACCCGCGCATTGCCCAATATATCGTAGGGAATCCTGCCAAATGGGATGGCGATCCATTCTATGTTATA
Source organism: Acetobacteroides hydrogenigenes (assembly GCF_004340205.1). Taxonomy (NCBI): domain Bacteria; kingdom Pseudomonadati; phylum Bacteroidota; class Bacteroidia; order Bacteroidales; family Rikenellaceae; genus Acetobacteroides; species Acetobacteroides hydrogenigenes. The sequence continues at coordinate 86,133 of NZ_SLWB01000011.1, read as the reverse complement.
TAGGTGGATAGATGATATTTACCTTCTAAACGTATTAGAAACATCTAGAATGCGAAGACAATTTTGTAAATTGTAATTTCTTTTAAAAAGTCCTCGACTGTGAATAAGAAAATCATTTAATAATGAACTACAATCCAAATATTCACCATCGGCAAAGCATCCGCCTAAAGGGATACGACTATTCGCAAGCAGGCTTGTACTTTGTAACCCTATGCCTATACGGTAGGGCATGTCTATTTGGGCATATTGAAAATGCGGAAATGATTTTGAACGATTCAGGACGTACTGCCCAACAGTGCTGGTTGGATATTCCAAACCATTATCCAAATGTTGTTTTACACGAATATGTAATCATGCCTAATCATGTACATGGTATTGTACAAATTGTGGATGATGGAGGTTATGGGGAATGTAGGGGCGTGTGTAAGGGCGAAATATTTTTCGCCCCTGCGGTTGATCCAACGGACGAACAAATGGTAATACGGGGAACATCGCGCACGATTGGATCGATGTTACGCGGTTTTAAAATTGGCGTTACCAAATGGATGCGGCAAAACACCAACGTTCAAAACATTTGGCAACGCAACTACTACGAACATATCATTCGAAACGAACAGTCGTACCAGAATATCGCCGAATACATCGTAGACAATCCTGTCAAATGGAAGGATGATAAATTTTATGTTGGGTAGGGGCGAAAGATATTTCGCCCTTACGTTAACCCCAACGATTTTCCCCCGTTTGGACGAGGCTGTGTCCATAGTCGTCAAGTTAAGGATGAATTTAAAAGGACAAACGCCCAATAGCAGCACGTTATCCTCCCGCCTAAGCGGGAGGATAATCAGCCATGATTATGCATTTGAACTTTGAAAAAATGGCTGAGCTTGACGGCTATGGGCTGTGCCTTCGTTTAACTGGGATTACTGGGGATAACAGTCTAATATTTTAGGGAAACTCCTAAACGCAAATACCTGAACCTTCGTAGCGGATGATTCAGGTATTACTACAATTCCCTTAAGAGGCGTTGTTATGCTTTATGCTACTTGTAGAGCAGGTACTTCTTTCGCATCTCCTTGTACTGCGAGAGCTGCGGCTCCCACGAGGCTTGTATCTCCTTTGCCGATTTGCCCTCGATGATCTGCTTCTTGAAGTCGTAGGTGCCGGCAAGGTAGTCGATGTTGCCGATCTGCTTGCTCTGGCTTCGGTCGAAGAACCTTTCCTTGTCGGGGTAGGCGTTGTAGAGGTCTATCATCCACTGGATGTTGATTCGTCGGCTTTTCCTCAACTTTTTTATGTCGTAGTTTTGCAGGTCTAGCCCGTAGCACACCTCGTTCATATGAAGTGGAGATTCGCTCATGCCCGGTATGCTGATCGGCTTAAAGGTGAAGCTGTACTTGCCTTTTAGCAGAGGGCTTCCCAGAATGGTGAAGGGGGTATGGGTGCCGCGTCCTTGGCTAATGATGGTTCCCTCGAAGAGGCAAACCGAAGGGTAAAGCATGATGCTTTGCTGCGTATTCAGGTTAGGTGATGGCTTTACCGGAAGGGTGTAGGACATATCGTGGTTGTAGTTAACCATACGGATGATTTTTAGCTTGCAGGTCATCTTGTTGGGAAGCCAACCTTCGCCATTTATCATCTGGGCGAATTCGGCGATGGTCATTCCGTGGGCAATAGGAATTGGGAACATGCCGATGCCCGACTTTAGCCGCATGTCGAGAATAGGACCGTCAACCAGGTAGCCGTTAGGGTTAGGGCGATCTAGGATTAGCAGCTCCTTCCCATTCTCGGCGCAAGCCTCCATAATCTTACCAAGTACGTTGATATAGGTATAGAAACGGCATCCTACATCCTGGATGTCGAATACCATGATGTCTACATCGGCAAGGTCTTCGCGCGATGGCTTTTGCTTTGGACCATACAGAGAGATTACCTTAAGGCCGGTTGTTTTATCCTGTTCGTCGTTTACGTCTACTCCGGCGCTGGCATTGCCCCTAAACCCGTGTTCGGGACCAAAGACCTTTACGATGTTGATGCCTCTTGCTAGCAGGCTATCTACAAGATGCCTGTTGCCGATGACGGTGGTAGGATTGGCAAGTACGCCAACCCGTTTGCCCTTAAGGTAGGGAAGATACTTCTCGGTTTGTTCGGCTCCGGTGATAATGCCAGAACTCTTGTTGCTGCTTTTTTGCGTGGAGTTGTGTCCGATGGAAGCGCTCATGCCACTCAGCGAAATGGCGATGCAGGCTAGAAACATCAGCGTGCTTGTTGCTCTCATACTTTCAGGTTTTAGTAGGTTTTCATTAAACATCCAAAAGGATTCCCTAATCGGTTTTTTGCCGGATAAAGCTACACAAATATTCTGCTTTTGGCAGATGCTAGTATGCAAAAAGGTTCTCCCACCAGATATAGGAGAACCTTTTTCTATCGGTTGACCGAATGATATTCGGCAATTTAGTTTAGAGCGTAAATCTTAAACCACCGTATACCTTGCGGCCCATAAGCGGTCCCCATACCACCGATGAGTTAAATGAGGTGGAGAACGGTGAATCGGCAGAAAGGATCGGGTTCTTTTGGCGGTAGTTACCGATATTTTCGCATCCTACGTAAACATCCACCTTCTTAAACTTGCGGGTAACCTGACCGAAGAACATGGGATAAACCTCCGAGTAATCCTTCTTCTGGGTTAAATCGCCCGAGAGGTTGGGTAGGAGGGTTTGCCCGTTGAGCTGCGCCGTGGCGTCGAAGGTCCACTTGTTCATTTTGGTTGCATACTGTAGGTTTAGCAGCGCCTTAAACTTATCCACCATCGGTTTCTTAACCAAGCCTTGATTCTTTAGATCGACTTTTGCATCAGTATAGCGGTAGGTTGCAAATACGCTAAGGCGCTCCACCGGAATAAAGTTAAGGTCTACCTGAATGCTGTTGGTGTACGACTGCCCATCGAGGTTGTAGATGCTCACCAGCGCCTTGTTGTACTCCTGATCGACAATCAGCTGGTTGCTGAATTGGGTACGGAACGCATCGAGGCTGATCGAAGCCCTTTCGTCGTTGAACAGCTTAAAGTATCTAACGATGCTGGCGCCGTAGGTCCAGGCATCCTCTATCTTCAGGTTGTTGTCGATGGCAATCTGACGACCGGTTGCCAGGATTCCCATATTGTCGGAGATGGGGTTTGGCGAGCGGTATCCACGGCCTCCCGAAGCGCGGAAGGTAAGCTTATCGGTGATATCCCATTTAAAGTTAGCCCTTGGGGTGAAGAGCCAGCCGTAAAGGCTGTTGTGATCGGCACGTGCGCCAACGATAAAGGTCATCTTTTCCTCCTTCGAGAGGGTGTACTCGCCAAATACGCCTGCGGTACGCTCGGTTCTGTCGAGGTTGATGTACTGCTCCATCTTAGTGGCGTTGTTCTGGATGAAGCGATCGATCAACAGCTCGTTGTATCGGTCGAATCGGAAGCTGGCGCCCAGCTCGTAGCGGTTGCTTTCGTTAAATCCTCCTTGGAAAAGAAGATTGGTAAATACCGAGTGCATGTCGGCGTTATAGTTTTTGATTCCAAAGAACGAGTTCTGCTCGTGATAGGTATAGTCGGCTACAAGTGCAAGACTCTTTTCTACCTCATGGCATTCTTCGTGTTCTTCTTCTCCATGATCTTCGGTGCATTCCTCTCCACACTCCGAATGATCATCACCTTTAGAATGATCTTCCGAACATTCTTCTCCGCATTCGGAATGTTCCTTCTCATGGGGGTGATCGCCTGTACACTCTTCACTACAATCAGAATGGCCGTCGGCGCTCTCCTTATGGGCTTCATGGTCGTGATGTTCGCCAACAGGCATTCCAAACTTAACGTAGGCGTTGAATTGCTTGTTGTTGATCTTCGATCTATATAGGCCCAACCCGTAGTTGTTGGCTACACTGGCGTTGTTCATCTGTCCGCCGTTACGTTCCTCAGCAAGCACCTTAATACCGGCTCGAAGTTGGGCTTCGCTTGGGGCCATATATAGCCATCGGCTGGCAACGTTTACCTGCTTGGCAGTTGGCATATCCATAAATCCATCCTTGTTATGATCCTTCTTCATTGGATCGGTAGATGCATGAACAAGGGTAACGGTGCTAAGGCGCTCGTTTATCTGAAGCGATGAAGCAACGTTGGCCTCGGTGCGCTGGTCGGTATCTGCAAAAAGATTAACGAATAGCGGCTCCTTAGCCGTTGGCTTGCGGTGCTCTACGTTAATCTGTCCGGTAATGGCTTCATAGCCGTTAAGCACCGAGCCTGGTCCTTTAGATACCTGGATGCTTTCTAGCCATTGTCCTGGAGTGTAGGTTAGCCCGTATGGAGAGGCAATACCTCTCATGATGGGACGGTTCTCGTCGAGCATTTGGGTGTAGGTTCCGGCCAATCCGAGCATCTTGATTTGGCGAGCACCCGAAACGGCATCGCTAAAGCCAACGCTTACGCTAGCGGTATTCTCGAAGCTTTCGGCGAGATTACAGCAGGCCATTTTACAAAGTCCAGATGCCGTAATTACTTCGGTTTTAAGCGGGGTAAGGGCCAGTAGGGTGCTTCCACGTTGCCTACCCGAGACAACAACTTCTTCGAGTTTCACGTTTTCGGCAACAAGCACAAACTCTACTTCGGCAGAACCGGGCTTAATGGAAAGCGTATCGGCTTTGAAGCCAATGGTACGGGCAACCAGCTTGGTTGCGCCTTTGGGATGGTTTATAGAGAATGCTCCGTTGGCATCAGAAACTGTTCCAACGGAGGTGCCAATCCAGTAAACGTTGGCAAAGGCTAGCGGCTCCTCCTTTTTACTGGTGCTAATTCCTTTGATTTTTCCCTTTACGCTCCCCTGGCTAAAGGCAAACTGCGCAAGGGTACACAGTGCTATAGTGGTGATAAATAGCTTTATCTTCATTTCTTTAGATTGATAGACGTAGCTCTTTGAGCGTTTGTCATAAGGTTTTGTATTATCCAAGTTTGAAAAGATCTTCCTGCTTTTACCTACAATTTGTAGCTAAAGCAAAAACGGTAGGGTAAACTTTTACGCAATTACCCTATAAGGGTTAACCCGATCTTATACAGTTCTTGGTTGAAAATATGTACTTGTTGGTGGGATGATATTCCCAGGTTGATGGTGAGGCTAATGAATATACGCAACAATCTGCAATGGCGATTGCTGGAATGTATTTCGATTCTAGTAAAAGAATGATTTAGCTTAGCCTCTTAGCGACAGGACAGGAGGAGCTCTAAGGCCAACGCCCGATGTAAGCAGCAGCTTAACGATTCGTTCGTTGGGCGGATAGTATTTGAGCCTATGGGATTGTTGATAGCTGTTAGCATCTGGCAAAATGTCGAAGCTATTACCTGCTATAAAAGGTGTAAGTAAAAGCGGAAGCAATGGTTGGTCGCCATCGTTTCTCGTTAGTTTAGCTATTTCGCCGGAGAGGTATACGATGCGCGAAATGCACTGCATATCGTCGCACTTGGTGGTCTTTTTGGGGCAGCAGCTGCTGTCATCGTGATCTTCCAGGCAATCTGCAATTATTAAATCTCCTTCGTTGTCGTGATGTAGGGAGTTTTCGGTGCAGATACTGCCATAGATATGATGGTGATGGGGGACAACGGACAGGGCCAGCACAAATATGTAGGCCAGCAGCAGGAAAAGTGATGCTATTTTTCTCCATTGTAGCATGCCGTAAATGTAGGGGTGCTTTGTCAAAGTTCCAAATCGATTAGCCATGAATTTTAATCTATTCGATGCGGTTTCATCCGAATAAGACTTGTTTTTACGAGGCTCGTCTTGTCCTAACGACGTTGGCTCTTCCGCATCTGCTGCACTTATCGTCAGCTGGGCGGGAAGCGCTAATCGACATAGTCCATGTTTGTTAACTTATTTAACTTCAAAATTTACTTGTGTAGCTTTGTCTAACTCCTTTACTTCCATTTAACTTTCTCTACTGTTAGATGGAAAGCATTAGAAGGTGTTGTTAAAGAATGTATAAAGAGAGGCTGGGTTTAGGATGTATTAATAAAAGACGTATATTTGCATTCAGTTCAATAATCCTTTCAAAAGGGTTGTTTGAGTTATAAAGAAGAGTGGAGAGAATAGGCTCGTTGAAGCTCTAGCAACCTTCCCCCACGGGGAGATGGTGCTAAAACCTACCCAAGAAACAAGGGGTTTATAATTTAACAACAACAGCATGAAATCAGAATTTACATTCTTTCGATTTTTCTCAGCTGTGGCAATCGGTAGCGAAGCTACAATGCCACGAATGCGCTAGCTGCGCGAAATAATCACCTCCATTTGCAATAGCGGTGTTTAGAACATTGCTGCATCATTTTTAGTTTTCCCTTAAACCGTATGGGATTTCCTTGCTATAGCCGTTTGTTTTGATGCTGTAGCAGGATAAAAAAGTTAAGCCATAAGTGGTTATGGTATTGCTATGTCTAATTGTAAACAAATTTCAACAATGTCTGAACGTTCATTACACTTTGATACTCTACAGATTCATGCAGGTCAGGAGGTCGATTCTGCAACCAATTCTCGTGCTGTACCTATCTACCAAACTACAGCTTATACCTTTAATAGTTCCGAGCATGCAGCCAACCTTTTTGCACTAAAGGAGTTTGGCAACATCTATACGCGTCTTATGAATCCTACTACCGACGTGTTCGAGAAGCGCGTTGCCGCGCTCGAAAGGGGGGTTGGGGCGTTGGCGGTTTCGTCAGGACATGCAGCACAGCTTATAGCCATCAACAACATACTTAAGCAGGGTGATAACTTTATTTCCTCACCTTATTTATATGGCGGCAGCTACAACCAGTTTAAGGTAACCTTTGCCCGCCTAGGAATTAAGGTTCGTTTTGCCGAAAGCACGAAGCCCGAAGACTTTGCCAAGTTGATCGATGAGAACACTAAGGCAATTTATGCCGAGTCGATAGGGAATCCATCGTTTATTGTTCCCGATTTTGAGGCGCTTGGAGTTCTTGCTGCAAAGCACGATATACCTTTTATTGTAGATAACACCTTTGGAGCTGGAGGCTATATTGTTCGTCCATTAGACCATGGTGCTAACGTTGTGGTTGAGTCGGCAACCAAATGGATTGGTGGTCATGGAACATCAATGGGTGGTATTATTGTAGATGGAGGAAACTTTAACTGGGCAAACGGCAAGTTCCCAGAGATATCTGAGAAGCAGGATGCCTACCATGGACAATCGCTTTGGGAAATCTTTGGTAGCAATGCTTTTATTCTTAAAGCACGACTCGAGGGACTTCGCGATTTGGGACCTACCATCAGTCCTTTCAACTCCTTCTTAATGCTGCAAGGGCTCGAAACGCTTTCGCTTCGTGTGGAGAGGCACAACAGCAATGCATTTAAAATAGCCCATTGGCTAGATGGGCATGCCAAGGTGAAGAATGTTCTTTATCCGGGTTTGGCGAGCCATCCTAGCCACGGTTTGGCGAAGAAGTACCTGAAGAATGGCTTTGGTTCGGTACTTTCGTTCGAGGTGAACGGAACCAAGGAGCAAACCGTAAAGTTTGTCGAAAGCCTTAAGCTTATCAGCCACCTTGCCAACGTGGGTGACGCTAAAACGCTCATTATTCAGCCATCGGCAACAACGCACGCTCAGCTCAATGAAGAGGCACAGCGAGCTGCCGGAGTCACTCCATCGCTGCTTCGCCTATCAGTTGGCATCGAATATGTCGACGATATAATTAATGATATAGAACAAGCTTTTAATTCCATTTAGATAAATGAATAAGCACCAGTACTGTTTAGGACGTTCTTTCCCGCTGGAGAGCGGGGAAGAACTCCCTGAATTGAACATCGTTTACCATACCTCTGGAACGCTAAATCCTGCAAAGGATAACGTTCTTTGGGTTTGTCATGCCCTTACTGCCAACTCCGATGCCGAAGATTGGTGGGATGTGCTTGTCGGTGAGGGAAATTACTACGACACCTCTCGCTACTTTGTAGTGTGCGCTAACATTATTGGTTCGTGCTACGGAACAACCGGACCTCTATCCACGAATCCACAAACCGGTAAGCCATACTATAGAGCATTCCCTCAAATAACCGTTCGCGACCTAGCCAATGCTCACGAGCTGCTTCGCCAACATTTAGGTATTGATAGGATTCATACGCTTATAGGAGGATCAATTGGCGCATTCCAGGCGTTGGAGTGGGCAATCATCAATCCCGATGTTAGCGAGCACCTTATTATTGTTGCTAGCAATGCAAGGGTTACACCTTGGGCAACGGCGCTAAACGAGAGCCAGCGCATGGCTATTCGTGCCGATAAGACATTCTTTGAGGATCGACCCGATGGTGGTCTGGATGGATTAAAGGCTGCTCGTACCATTGCTCTTGTAAGCTATCGCAGCTACGAGGGGTACAACAAAACGCAATATGAGCTAGATAATAATGGTTTGGAAGCGTCTAAAGCATCTTCCTACCAACAGTATCAAGGGCAAAAGTTGGCAAATCGCTTCGATGCCTACTCGTACTACACGCTCACCCGTATTATCGACTCGCACAATGTGGGACGCAATAGGGGGGGAGTTGCCGCTGCGCTATCGAGGATTAAGGCAAAGACGCTGCTGGTTGGTATCGATACCGACATTCTTTTCCCAATCGAGGAGCAACGTGCGTTGAAGGTGCTTATTCCTAATGCTCAATTCGCCCCAATTACATCCAGCTTTGGTCACGATGGATTTTTATTGGAGTGGAGGCAGCTTAGCCGGGTAATTGAGGATTTCTACGCTTCCGATTGCGACGAAGAGGAGCTGGAATGCTGCGGTCATCAGTACGATACGTGGTAGTATGATGGCAGAAGTTAAACGGAAATAATCGGAAGTTATACAGAAGGTAGACGGAAGAGGTTAGAGAATAATAAAGAACCTCAATAGAAGCATGATTATCCCCTCCTTTGGAGGGGGGAGGGGGTGGGTTTACAAGGTATTTCCTTAAGGCAACTTATTCTTATTTCTTCTTGACTTCAAACAAAACAGAATTATAAAAACAAAGAAATAAAAACAATGAAAACAAAGTTGAACATTGGCCTATTTGGATTTGGAGTGGTAGGCGAAGGGCTTTACCACGTGCTTAAAAATAGCCGTACGGTAGATGCAACCATAAAAAAGGTGTGTATTAAACACCCTGATAAGAAAAGAAACGTATCCGAGAATTTTTACACCACCGATGCCAACGAAATAATCAACGACGAAGACATCAACCTTGTTGTTGAACTTATTGACAATGCCGATGAGGCATATCATATCGTAAAGGCTTCCCTGCTTAAGGGCAAGAGCGTTGTGTCAGGCAACAAAAAGATGCTTGCCGAGCACCTCGAGGAGCTTATCGAAATACAGAAGAAGCATAACGTGTCGTTGCTCTACGATGCCAGCGCCTGCGGTAGCATCCCTGTTATCCGGAACCTCGAAGAGTACTACGATAACGACCTGCTGAAGTCGATCACCGGCATCCTTAACGGCTCGTCGAACTTCATTCTTACCAAAATCTTTAACGAGGGTGGCGACTACGATAGCGCCCTTAAGTTGGCACAGGATTTGGGCTTTGCCGAGAGCAATCCGACCTTCGATGTTGAGGGTTACGATTCGATGTTTAAGCTTATCATCATCACCCTGCATGCCTTTGGTACGCTGGTTAAGCCCGAGGATATCTTTAACTGCGGCATTCCAAATCTTGCCCCTTGCGACATTCAGTATGCCAAAGAAAAAGGACTTAAGATTAAGCTGGTGGCGCAGGTTACCAAGTTAGATAACGGCAGCTTCACCATGTTTGTAATGCCTAAGCTGGTTTCTCCTGACGAGTATATCTACTCGGTGGAGAACGAGTATAACGGAGTTATCATCGAAGGCGAATACTACGAGAAGCAGTTTATGTTTGGCAAGGGGGCTGGGGCATTCCCTACTGCTTCGTCGGTTCTTTCCGACATTACCGCCCGCGCTCATAATTACAAATACGAGTACAAGAAGCATACGCTCTTTACTCCGCCAACCTACACCACCGACACCGAGGTGAAGATATACCTACGCTACCGCGACAGCCTTGCGTTTAGCCACTTCGAGTTCGAGAATATCACCGAAAAGTACTCGTCGAAGGATTACAGCTACGTTATTGGAACTATTAAACTTTCATCTTTGCAAAAGGTGAAGTACCTGCTACCTAAGTTAGATGTGTTTATTGCAGCGGTGTAGTCAACGAAATTAGATGACGAAAGAACAGAGCCTCCTCAGTATTATTCTGGGTGGCTCTGTTCTTTTTTGCCCAATATAATTTCTAACATATTTTTTCTTTCCAGTAAAATTAAGTAGATTGTGCGCCCGTTTTTCAAAGCGGGAATAACATAAAAACAAAAGAATAAATAAATCTGATTTATGGGAGCTTTTCACGCGTACGATATTAGAGGCATTTATAATAAGGACTTTAACCAAGAGGATGTTTACCGAATCGGTTACTTTCTACCTCAGCTTCTAAGCGCCAATAAGATCTTAGTGGGTAGAGATGCACGAGTGTCATCTCCCGAGATTTTCGCGGCGCTTGTAAGGGGAATCAACGATGCAGGAGCCGATGTATTCGATATTGGTTTGGCAACAACCCCATTGGTTTACTATACAACGGCAAAGTTGGGCTTCAAAGCCTCGGTGCAGATTACCGCATCGCACAACCCTAAGGAGTATAATGGATTGAAAATTTCGAGAGAAAATGCTCTCCCCGTTGGTTACGACTCTGGGTTAAAGGAGTTGGAGGCGCTCGTACTTGGTGGTAATGTAGAAGCTTCTACTAAGCGAGGAAGCATTACTCCGGTTAAGGTTAAGGAGGAGTATCTCGAATTCTTAAAGTCGAAGTTGGAAGACTTGTCGAGCCTTAAAATTGCGGTAGATTGCTCTAATGGTATGGCAGGATTATTTGTTCGTCAGGTGTTAGGCGAAGCACCAACGTATATTTACGATGATGTTGACGGAACTTTCCCTAACCACGAACCAAATCCGTTGGATGAGTCCAATGTGGCCGATTTAAAGGCCTTAGTAAACCATACTAAGAGCGATATTGGCGTTATATTCGATGGCGATGCTGACCGCGTTATGTTTGTCGACGAGAAGGGAAAGTTTGTTTCGCCAGATCTTATCATAGCTTTGTTGGGGCACTACTTCCTCGAAGGTAAACCTGCAGGACAAAAAGTGCTTCAGGATATCCGATCGTCTAAGGCTGTAGGCGAATACCTGCGAAAGAATTTTGGTGCCGAGATTCATACTTGGCGTGTGGGGCGCGCCTATGCAGCGCTTAAACTCCGTGAAATTGACGGAATCTACGGCGGTGAACTTGCCGGTCACTACTACTTTAAGGATTTCTTCTATTCCGATTCGGGTATGCTTGCGGCAATCCTTACCCTTAACGTTGTGGCAAGGTTAAAGAGCAAAGGAATCTCGTTTAGCGAAGCCATTGCAGGAATATCAAGCTACCATAACTCCGGAGAAATCAACTTTAAGATAGTACAGAAGCAGGAAGCAATGGATGCCATCAAAAAGCATTTTGAGGAGACCGAAACCGTAACCGCCTTCTACGACTTTGATGGTTACCGTCTTGAGTTTGCCGACTGGTGGTTAAACGTTCGTCCTTCGAATACCGAACCATACTTACGCTTTCTTGCCGAGGCAACCTCTGACGACCTACTCGCGGAAAAAGTAAGGGTTGTAAAAGGCATTATTTCAAACTTTAAGTAGAATACTTGCACTGTTTGATTCTTTCTTTTCTACAATATTGTATGTAGCTAAATGCTAGAGCCGAACTTTCAATAGTTCGGCTTTTTTTTTGAAATGATTTGAATGTTTTAGATAAAAAAGCGTTTCGCTTATGTTTTTAAACTTGTTTTTTTAAGGATGCGTTGTGATTGGACTTTCAAAATCATCTTATTTTTGCTTCCGCATAATCACATAAAAGTGTAGGTATAATGAAATATACGAATCTGAAGTTTTTGACAAAAAGGAGGATTGAGGCGGGACTATTTCTGTTAATACTCTTTCTCTTTTTTGGGTTCTTAGGTACAAGAATGGGGACGAATAACCTTCTTAATACCATAATGGCAACAGCTTACGATCTGTTGATAAAGACCGTGTTGTACATCATGGGTATTACCGTTCTTTCTGGTGCTTTAGGGCGTTTGCTAATAGAGTTTGGGGTTGTTCGTTTGCTGGAGTATATCCTAGCTCCACTGATGAAGCCTCTTTTTAACCTTCCTGGTGTTGCTGCGCTAGGTGGTTTGATGACCTTCTTTTCCGACAATCCTGCAATTATTGGATTAGCGAAGGATAAAAACTTTAGACAGTATTTTAAACCCTACCAGCTTGTTTCCCTAACAAACTTTGGAACCGCTTTTGGTATGGGACTTGTTGTAATAACGTTTATGGCTGGTTTAGGCCATTTTGGAGCAGCTATGGTTGGTTTGGCTGGTGCTGTTTTTGGGGGTATGGTTTCTACTCGTTTGATGCAGCGTTCTATAAAAAATAGTCCAATACTACGACAAGAGGTTGCAGAAGAAAAGGGCGATGAACAAAATTTATCCTTTAAATCGGAAGGGAACGCATTCTTACGCTTCCTTAACGCCATCCTTGATGGAGGAAAAACAGGTGTCGATTTGGGGTTGGCTATTATTCCAGGGGTGTTGATTATCTCTACGATAGTAATGCTGCTAACATTTGGTCCTGCTGATCCTAAGGTAGGGTATCAGGGCTTGGCCTACGAAGGTGTTCGTTTGCTTCCTTATCTGGCTGGAAAGGTAAGCTGGTTTTTCGAGTGGCTATTTGGCTTCGAGCATCCAGAGCTAGTTGCGTTCCCAATTACTTCGCTAGGAGCAGTTGGTGCTGCGCTTGGTCTTATAAAGCAGTTTATGGTGTCGGGCTTTATTAACGGTAACGCTATTGCCGTATTTACCGCAATGGGAATGTGCTGGAGCGGTTACCTTAGCACGCATACTGCAATGCTCGACTCTATGGGATACCGTCCGTTAATTTCGAAGGCTCTGCTTTCGCATACAATAGGAGGGCTTTGCGCGGGCGTATTTGCCCACTGGCTATACGTCTTTGTCTCGTTGTTTACAACCTTGTAGGTTAGCGCTCTGTCGAACTTATAAATGTCACGTCACTATAATTTTATTAGGGGGATACCGTTGAGGTAATCCCCCTAATTAGTTGTTACAGCCTCACTCTGGTTTTCACGCAACGTAAATTTACTAAAATAGATTTGTTTACAATTGCTGATAGTTATACCTTTGATGGTTGAAATTGAGCGTGTAATTTTTGCACTTTTCGATTTCATCTTTTCGGAGAAAGCAGTTTTTTATTACATCAAAATAAATTCCATTATGGCAACTTTCAATTTCAAGCCAGGTGTTATCAGCGGCTCTGACGTTCATGATCTTTATGCGTATGCTAAGGAAAAAGGATTCGCAATTCCAGCGGTTAACGTTACTGGAACCGACACTGTAAACGCTGTTCTTGAAGCAGCTCGTGAAGTTAACTCTCCTGTAATCATCCAAGTATCGAATGGCGGTGCTTCTTTCTATGCAGGGAAAGGCCTTAGCAACGATGGCCAAAAGTCGGCCATTACCGGAGCTATCTCGGCAGCTCTTCACGTTCACAATGTTGCTGAATCTTATGGAATACCTGTAATCCTTCATACCGATCACGCTGCAAAGAAGCTTCTTCCTTGGATTGACGGTTTGCTTGATGCTGGCGAAAAGTTCTTCGCAGAAAAAGGAAAGCCACTTTTCTGCTCGCACATGCTAGACTTGTCGGAAGAGTCTCTTGAAGAAAACATCGAGATTTCGAAGAAGTACCTTGCCCGTATGAGCAAGATGGGAATGACCCTCGAAATTGAGCTTGGTGTTACCGGCGGCGAAGAAGATGGCGTAGACAATAGCCATGTTGATGCTTCTAAGCTTTACACTCAGCCCGAAGAGGTTGCCTATGCTTACGAAGAGCTAAGCAAGATTAGCCCTAACTTCACCATTGCTGCTTCTTTCGGAAACGTTCACGGTGTATATAAACCAGGAAACGTTGTTCTTAGCCCATATATCCTAAGAGATTCTCAAGAGTACATCCAAAAGAAGTTTAATACAGTAGCTCAACCTGTAAGCTTCGTATTCCACGGTGGATCGGGTTCTGAGAAGGAAAAGATTCACGAAGCAATTTCGTACGGTGTAGTTAAGATGAACATTGATACCGATATTCAATGGGCATTCTGGGAAGGTATCCTTAAGTACTACAAGGCTAAGGAAGCATACCTACAAGGTCAGCTTGGCAACCCAGAAGGTGATGATTCTCCTAACAAGAAGTACTACGACCCACGCGTTTGGTTGCGTAAGGGCGAAGAGTCAGTTATCGCTCGTTTGAAGGAGTCGTTTGCTGATCTTAATGCAATCAACGTTATTGGAAAGTAACATTGCAGCAGCATAACAAGCTAAGGGTACCTTCGGGTACCCTTTTTTTTGTCCGTTGACGCTATCGGTAACGGGTATTTGCTTGCATGTTAAACTACCTACTAGTCTTGAAACTAGCTGCATCTGGTATGGAACTTTACCATTAAAAAAGCTTTATTTGTAGGTAGACAAAAACTCGACATCTAATGAAGTTAGCCAAAACTAGTGCGCTGCTACTTGCTGCAGCGCTATTGAGTATTACAGCTTATGCTCAGCAAAAGGAGAACTACTACGTTAAGAGCGTGAAGTTCCCCGCTAATGCTACTATCGAACAGAAGGTTAAGATGGCAGCACGCGTTGTTCCAACACCTCAGCAAAAGGCATGGCAGGAGCTCGAGCTTACCGCTTTTCTCCATTTTACCATCAACACCTTTACAAACCTCGAATGGGGACACGGAACAGAAGATCCCCAACTGTTCAACCCTACCCATTTTGATGCCGACCAGTGGGTAAAATCGCTTAAAGATGCCGGATTTAAGATGGCAATACTTACCGCTAAGCACCACGACGGCTTCTGTCTTTGGCCATCGAAGGTAACCAAGCACACGGTGGCTGCAAGTCCCTGGAAAAACGGTAAGGGCGATGTGGTAAGGGAGCTACGCGATGCCTGCACCAAGTACGGTATGAGGTTTGGCGTTTACCTTTCGCCTTGGGATCGTAATGCAGAGTGCTACGGCGATTCGCCCCGCTACAATAAGTTCTTTATGGAGCAGCTTACCGAACTTCTTACCAACTACGGAAAGGTAGACGAGGTTTGGTTCGACGGTGCTTGTGGCGAGGGGCCAAATGGTAAAAAGCAGGAATATAGCTGGAAGGAGTACTACCAGCTTATCCATAAGCTACAGCCCAATGCTGTTGTGGCTGTGTCGGGCGAAGATGTTCGCTGGGTTGGTACCGAAAGCGGCTACGGTCGCCCTACCGAGTGGAGCACCACCGTGCTAAATCCAGGAGGAACCAACGAGAGTGCGGCTGTTAACCAACAGCTGGGTATTAACGCAATGAAGAACGATTTAGGAAGCCGCGAGCTGCTTGCTAAGGCTAATCAGGTGTTCTGGTGGCCTTCGGAAGTGGATGTTTCCATTCGTCCCGGCTGGTTCTACCATAAGGCAGAGGATTCGCGCGTAAAGTCGCTGAATAAGCTCGTCGATATCTACTTTAATTCGGTAGGAATGAACTCGGTGCTACTACTGAATGTACCGCCCGATACCCGTGGGCTTATTCAAGAAAGCGATGTGAAGCGCTTAAAGGAGTTCGGCGAGTACATTAGTGCTACCTTTAAGACCAACCTTGCTGTAGGGGCAAAGGCTGGTGCGGCTAACGGTGCTATCGACAAATCGGCGAAGACCAATTGGTCGCCGAAGATGCTTCCTGCTGTAGCCGAGCTTTCGCTTGCTAGGCCTTCGGAGTTTAACGTTTTCATGATTCAGGAGGATATTACCAAAGGGCAACGCGTAGAAGAGTTCGCTGTAGAAGCCTTTATCAACGGGGCTTGGAAGGAAGTTGGCCGTGGTACTACCATTGGCTACAAGCGCTTGCTGCGTTTGCCAACAACTACCGCATCGAAGATTCGCGTGAGCATTCTTAAATCGCGCGACATCCCCAATATTAGCAATATCGGATTGTTTATGGCACCGGAGCTGCTCGCCGATCCAGTGATTTCGCGCGATAAGCAGGGAAATGTAAAAATTAGCAGCGAATCGAAAACGGTGAACATTAGGTATACTACCGATGGCTCGGAGCCAACTGCCGCTTCGAACCTTTACGATAAGCCTTTTGCTTTGCCACAGGGTGGCGTTGTAAAGGCACGCACGTTCATCAACAACAACAGCGTGTTTAGCGAGGTTAAGCAGGAGTCGTTCGATATCTGCACCGCTAAGTGGACGGTGGTTTCGTCGAGCGCAGCACAAGGCTCGTTCCCTGCCGTAAACGCTATCGATGGTGCATCATCGTCGATGTGGCATACGCCTTGGGATGGCGCCAATCTTCCTAAGCATCCTCACTCTATTGTTGTGGATTTAGGCGAAACGCTAACCCTTAAGGGCTTTACCTATGCGCCCCGAACCGATGGTAACATTAGCGGAACGCCTATGCACTACGAGTTTTACACCTCTACCGATGGTGTAACCTGGCAAAAGGCTGCCTGCAAGGGCGAGTTTGCCAACATCAAGCATAACCCAATTAAGCAGGAGGTAATGTTCGATGCTCCAGCCGTTGCTCGCTTCTTCAAGTTCGTTGCGCTCGACGAGGTGGAGGGTAAGGAGTGGACCTCGGTAGGTGAGCTTGGCGTGATTACACGATAGCGCGTTGACGTAGAAAGGAGAAGCTATTTCACAAGTTAAAGAAGCTAATGGAATAATCTCTGAGTACATCTGTACTTCCGTGTCAATGTGCTTAGCTTAGAGCTTAAAATTATACGACCAAAAAAAATGCAGCACCAATCCCCATCGGTGCTGCATTGCTTTTATTGGACAACCAAGGTTGTCCTGCCCTTAAAAATCTACTGATTAAGCTTATCGATCATCTGCATGCGGATCTGCATCTGATGCATGATGGTGCGGTCGTAGTCGTTCTTGTCGTCGCCAAACTTGCAGTAGAGCACAAAGAGCTCTATCGAAAAGAAGAAGGTGAAGATAAGCGCCCAAACCACAAAGGCAATTGGGCTCGACATTAGAATTTTAAATAGAATGGAGAGCTCCTCGAGGAACGGCTTGTTCTCCTTTACCTCCTTTTCGACGGTTGCCCGTATCGTTAGCAGGCTATTCTCCTTTGCAACCTTTAGGTCGTGCAGCGTTTTTATTTGCCCATCGAGCTGTGCCAGCATCTCAATCTTAGGATTTGGCATCGATTGGGTAGTCATGGTACGTCCAACGGTAACCATTCGTCCGTTGGAGTCGGCCTTGGTTTGCGTTTGCGTATTGTAGGCCGTAATGGTTGGGTTCTTGGTTATCTCGGCGATAGCCTTCATGCGCTCGCGCTCCTTACGGGCAATCGACGTATCGAGCTGCGCGATCTGATCGTTGATCTCCTTTGTCTTAAAGATCATCGCCTTGTTAACCTTCTCCTGATCGACGGTTATGCGCTCGCGCTCGATATCATCCTTAAACATTACCTGGTCTATAATAACCGATCCGATGATGGCCATAACGATACCAATGATGATACGGAATCGCTTAACCGATCGGCTTTTTCCTATGGTAAGGATAATTTGACGCTCTATTTGGATCACCATAACCACCATAATGATGGCCCCGATGATGGAGGTTAACGTGCTGCCGTGCAGGTAGTGGCTGGTAAACTCGTACCCTATAAAGCACCACACCATGCTGATGATGAGCAGGGCAGAGGCGAACTTCTTAACCGCCTTGGCGCTGGCCTCGCTCGAACTTTTTACAATGCTGTAGTTGTACCCCGTTAGGTAGCAGCCCAGCTTTATCCACCAATCTTTCATTCGATTTATGCTTTAATCAGCAAAAGGTTAACCGCTGCCCGCTGTTGCCGGCAATGCGGGCCTCTTGGCTATGCGTTATAGGGTAATGTTCATCACTTTGGTTTGCGTAATGGCCGATAAGCCGCGCATAAAACCGCGCTGGTACGATAGCCTGATGCGCTCGCTCATTCCGGCGTTGTTTTCGGTTTCCTGCTGTAGCTGCTTTACCTTTTCAATATGCTCCAGCACCAGCTCGCGCTTTATTTTGAGCTCTTCCACCAAGTCGATTAGTCCGGCGCGGGTGCGCGAACCAATGTGGAAGTCGATCTCCTTTATCTTATCGTCGTAGTACATAAAAGAGCGCTGAATGAGGATCTGTAAGTCGTACTGGAAGAGCTTAATGTTGTCGTTCTTGTAGCTCTCGTCGGGGTTGGTGAGCGCATCGTTGTAGCCCTTGGTCTCGTAGTCGTACTGAAGGAAGGCGTAAATGGCATCGACTCCTAGCTGCGGCGTTTCGGATGTAGGCGTTGGAGCATCGATGGGCTGAGGCGCCATGCTGCGCTCCACCATCGGAACGTCGGCACCAGGAAGGCTGGTGTTAACCTTTTCTTTTTTTCTCGTAAAGTTGAATAGTCCCATTTGAGGATGAGGTGTTTAATTTTTAGCAAAAACGTATACCTATCGTGCAAGATTGCGCAATATCTGCAAATATGACGCCAAGCGCGGCTTTATGTTGCAGTAAATAGTGTTAAATAGGGAGTAGTGAGTAGGGAGTAGGGATTAGTAAAAACGCTGTGCCCCTCTTTGATCTCCGCGCCTCTGTGTTTGAGGATAGAATTTAAATGGAATTTATTCGGAAGTGGCGCGAAGCGACTCCCGCCTAAGCTGGATTAAACGGAAGAAGAATGAGACATCAAAGATGTTATAGAAATAGTTCTGGTAGAAGTTAAACGGAAATAAACGGGAGTTGTACTGAAGTTATTCGGAAGAAAAGAGGGGTTAAAGAATAATGGGCTAACCCTAATTAATGCACGTAATCCTCCCGTTTGGACGGGAGGTAAGGGGTGGGTTTTATGGGGAAGTAGTGAGTAGGGAGTAGGGAATAGTAAAAACGCTGTGCCCCTCTGTGATCTCCGCGCCTCTGTGTCTAATAAAAAAAAGCGGCCCCCATCGCTGAGGTCCGCTTTTAAAAGAGCTTATAATTACCTATTCCTTGTTTTCGTTTTTTGCTGCTTTGTTAGCCTCTTTGCGCCCTGCGTTGGCGAAGCGCGATGATAGGTCTTCGTAGATGGTTTGTGCGCTGGGGACATTCTTTGCTGCCAGCATCTTTACGTTTTGGTAGTAGCTGCGGGCATCGTTATCCACGTCGAAGCTGATAAGCGATTCGGTATCTTCCCAGTTCTCCAATATGGCCTTAAGGCGGTTGACAATCGGACGAACCTTCTTGTGGAGCTCTAGCTTAGATGTAAATACTTCCTTATCCAGAAAGATTGGCGTAAATTCAGGCTTCTGACTAATATATCCCTGAACGCGGCTATCCCATTCGAGAACTGAATTACCCACTTTGCCGTAGAGCTGGCGCTGTTCGGGGGTGAGGCTATCGAGTTTTCCCTTATCTAAAGTCTCTATCTGACTTAGAAGCTTGTCGTACTCTGCAAAGTCAGTGTCTAAAAATCGTGAATTAAATTGTGGTTTGTTCATACCTGTAAAAATTTTAGTGGGACTTAATATTTATTTCACTATGTTAAAATTAAAATATATTTATGAATAATTAATTCGTGAGGTGTACTAAAATTTACATTATTCATGAAATTTATATTTAGTCTGAATAGTAATAACAGCTAAAGAGCTAGCAATTTGCTCATGTAGCAAGGCAAAAACGGCTCTGTAAGGCGTATAAGGGCATCCTGACTAAAAAAGGTATTGGCGGGTGCTGAATTTAGTTCAGTAGGCTGCTGAAATAAATTCGCCTTTTTCTCAATTAAATTCAGCGGCTTACTCTACTTAATTCAGGCTTCGTCTTAATTTAATTCAGTAGGCTGCTGAATTAAGCTACCAAATATTTGAATTTAATTCAGCCGGCTACTGAATTTATCGCAGTAGGTTCCTGAATTAAGCTCAGCCGTTTACTGCATTCATCGCAGTAAGCTGCTCAATTAAGCTTAGTAGGCTGCTCAATTAAGCGCCATTTCTGGCCTTTAACGGCTATCCCCATTTTATTCTTAAAAAAAATTGAGCTAAGCAGTGCTAACGGTAAGCTATTATTGCTACATTAGGCGCATCTATTTATAATCGTAAGCCTAGTAGTACAAATTTGGGAAGGTTTCCTTCGTTTGCATCCCGTTCGGGGTAGTTGGTTTACGGCTTATTGATGGAAAAGTCTAGCTCTAATCAGACATATACACCTTAGCTAAGCGAAGTTTATTCTAAGTGCAAGGCTCGGCATAGTCTGTGACTATGTCGAAGGTAAGAAGCGGTCTTAGACCGCAATAAAACGGAAGTATAGGAGGTTATACTCGCTATGCTCAATTAACCAAGGCTTATAGCCTGTTGTTTAAGTAGCGTGGCAAAAGGTAAAAAGCGTAGACGGTGCCTACGCCTAGCAGAGGTATAATAGGAATAGCATATGAACGAAATTTTTAAAACACAAAATGGCAGCTTAGAGCTTAACGATCAGGAAATCGCTATCAACTATAGTGGTGTATTGAAATTTGTTTTGGGAGTTACCTATTTCTTATACATAAAAATATTATTCTCAGAATTTACTACATATAGTAAAACTGGTGCATTCGAAAGCCTTTCTACGCTAGTTGTTATGACCATATTATTTGTTGTACTGGTTTACGCTACAATTTTACACGTAACTAATAATCGAATAGACTATCGAAGTATTCGACAGGTAAGGATAAGGTATAGCGCTTTTATGGCAAGAACGGTTGTTTGCTTTGTATTAAAAAGTGGTAGAAGGAAAAGGGTTTATATAGATTACAACGTGAATGTCATAAATAGCATAGAGACGGCAATGAGTAAAAAGGCAATACCGGTTACTGTTACAATCTAGAATTTAGTATCCCTGTTGAATTTCCCCTTAAATGTGGATAAAAAAGGATGCTGACGAAGTTTCTGCTTTTAGAAGATACGAGGCGGCATTAAATTCCCCAAAAGCGGAATAGGAAAAAATTGAATGCATTATTCAAAAGATAGCGATAAAAAACCTTTTATGAGCAGAACTATATCCAGTAGTATAGAGACCGAAAACCTAATAATCAGAGATGCGGTGGAAAAGGATATTCCAGCGCTAAAGTCCATTTGCTGCAGCTGGACCGATAAGCAGCTGCTCGAAGGGGAGTGGTTTGAGGAAAGCTATATCGAAAAATGCATTTCGGAGGGCGATTTACCTCCTATTGCTAATGCCAGTAGGGCACTTTACCAGCTTAAGGCGATTTGCAGCAAAAAGGATTCGTGCATAGTGGGCTTTCTCGATGTGTACCATGGATATCCGAATCCATCAACGGTATGGATTAGCATATTTGTGGTTAACGCACAGGTGCAGCAGCATGGCGTTGGACGCGAAGCGGTAGCAGCAATTGCCGCCGCTGCAAAAGAAAAGGGCTATGCAAGCTTAGGCATAGGGGTACACCTTAAAAACTGGAAGGGGTTACGGTTTTTGACCAGGAATGGGTTCGATAGGATTACGGATATTCGTGGCGATAAGGATTATGGAAGCAGCAGCTTTTCGGTTATTTACTTGGAGAAGCCGCTTTAGTAGCCTATTCTTAGCTACAACTATTAAAAAGAAGAACCATGAGAACAGCGGTTTTAATTACCTTTGCATTAATTTGGATATTAAGCCTAATTGTCTTGGCTGCTGCGCTAATCGATCTATTCCCCGATAATCCTTTAAAGGAGTACCGTTTGGTTGTAGGTTTAGGTTTTATTGTGGTAACGCAGCTGGTGCGAAAGGCCTATCGGAATCTCAATAGGGTAGAATAGCGAATTTCGGCGCTATTGCCTATCCTAGGGAGAATAAATAAGGAATCAGTATGGATTTTGACCCAGAATTTAAAAGAGCCCTAGAGCTGCTACCCGGCAAGGAAAAGGATAAGCTGGTATTGCGGCTGCTAAAGAAAGATTTAAAGCTGGCCAGTAAGCTTCGTTTCGAGCTGGTTGATACCGATTCGGTGCAGGATAAAAGGGAAAAGCTTAAAAGTACTATTATAGAAGATGTTCAAAGGGCTTCAGATACCTACTACTCTCCAGGTTATCTGCTAATGGATGCTCGCACAATAAGCGGAAAGATAAACGAGCATGTTTACATCACTAAGGATAAGGTGGGCGAAATAACCTTAAATTGTGCCCTGCTTCGAAAATTACTAGAGCTGAATAGTCCGCGCATTGCTGCCGAAAGATATGGCAAGTCGTATACCTTACTCATCTACATTATAGCTCGCATCTTTAAGATTTTAATGCTCATTCAAAAGCAGCACGAAGATCTTCATCTTGAGTTTAGGGACGATATTGAAGCAATAGGAAATTTGTTGGGTAGCAATAGCCTCTTAATGAAGGCTGCTATTCATAATGGCTTGGACGTTAACTGGCTAATTCGGTTCGAAATACCCGACAGTATTGCCGATATCTATAAGGATTTACGCGAAAGAGGGCTTTTGAAGTAAAACAGGCTTTGCAAGGTTCTGGAATCTGCTCTATCGCTATTCGGCTAAGCCATTAGGTATTAAAGGGGCTGTCTTAATCGGACAGCCCCTTTTGCTATATTCTACGGATAGCGTTTCCGTTTCAACATCAAGATCTCCGTAGGTTGGCGGGCTAGCCCCGCCTTGCTAATCGAAGAGCTCGTTTAGCCAGCTCTTTTTCTTGTGGTACTTGTAGTGGTCGTCGTGCTTATTGCCGCTAAACGCTTGTTTGGTGCTGAAGCCCATTGGAGCATCAAGCGATAACGAGCGCTCAATAATTTTATCCAGCTCGCCACGATCGAGCCAAACACCACGGCATTGAGGGCAGTAGTCTATTTCTACACCTTGTCTCTCCGACATTACGAGAGGTACGTTACAGCAAGGACATTTCATCGTTTAGTAGTTTTTGATGTTACTAGCTGAGGTTTTACCCTAGCAGGGAAAAGTACTGAAAGAAGTATGGAAATGGTTAGAATTCCGAGTATCGTTAGAAGTGACGCGGCAATCGGTATTTTAAAAAATCCAACGATTACCATTTTAACCCCAACAAAAACCAGTATTGCCGACAGCCCATACTTTAGGTAGTGAAAGTATTGGGTAAGTCCGGCAAGCGCAAAGTATAGTGCGCGTAAGCCTAAGATGGCAAATACATTCGAGGTGAATATTATAAAGGTATCATTCGATACGGCAAGTATAGCCGGAATGGAATCGACGGCAAAAATAAGATCGGTAAACTCTACCACCAGCAGTACAATGAAGAGGGGAGTAGCAAATGTTTTAGCGTTGAGCTTTACAAAGAATTTACCGCCATGCATCTCTCCGGTAACGGGGAATATCCTCTTAAAGATCTTAACCAAAGGATTTTTATCGGGTTCGATGCTTTCGTCCTTGTGCGATAGCATCTTAATTCCGGTATAAACCAGAAAAGCCCCAAATACGTAAATAACCCAATGGAACTGGTTGATAAGCGCAACCCCGGCAAGAATAAAGAACGCGCGTAAGATCAGCGCACCAATTATTCCCCAAAACAGAACCTTATGCTGATACTTTGGCTTCACATCAAAAAATGTGAAGAGCATAATGAATACGAATAGGTTATCGACGCTTAACGATTTTTCGATTAGGTAACCCGCCAAAAACTCTAGGGCTTTTTCCTTCCCCATGAAGAGGTAAATGCCATAGTTAAAAGCTAGCGCCAGCAAAATCCATACAGCGCTCCAAGTAAGGGCCTCCTTAATTTTTACCTCGTGCGATTTGCGGTGAAACACACCTAGGTCTAAGGTGAGCATTAGCAGTACAAATACAATAAATCCGATCCAAATGTAGGCGTTTATAATCATGCTGTTTGTTTTAAAATAAGTACGTTACGAGGACAAAACCTCCTATAAGTAGCACCGTAAATCCTAATGCCAGCGCATTAAAATACTTGTCGATAAAGTGCTTGATGCTTGCTCCAAATCGCCAGATAAGGTATGCAATAAGGAAAAATCGCAAACCACGGCTTATAAAGGAAGCAAGGACGAACATTGGCATATTTAAATCGAACACTCCAGAGGTTATGGTGAAAACCTTATAGGGTATTGGAGTAAATCCTGCCGTAAAAATCACCCAAAAATCCCACTGGTTGAATAGCTCTTTAATGCTATTGTAAAGGTCTATAGAGAATCCAGGGATATTGTTAAAGAAGAAGTTGGCAAATGGGGTAAACTCTCCGCTAGGAGAAATCCATGCAAAAAAGCCAATATAGTAGCCCACAATAGCGCCTAGTATAGAGCCTATTGTACAGTTTAGGGCAAATCGAAACGATTTTGAGGTACATCCCAAAGCCAGAGCTATAAGCAGAATATCGGGAGGTACGGGGAAAAATATCGATTCTACGAAGGCGGTAATAAATAGAGCCAATGGTCCGTAGGGTGTATCAGCCCATTTTAGAATCCAGCTATACATCGATCTTAACCAAGCCATAGATAGGTTATCCTGATTTAATTGTTGTAAAATAAAACGTTACCAGAACGGTAATACGAGCGCTAATATCGTATCCGGGAGCCTAATGTGGTTTTTATGAATGGCATCTAACCGTTTAAAAGATGCAATCAACCATCACATTAAAAATGTTGCTATACGCGTGCGGCTTACACGAACGACGTATTTGTGCATAAGTAGGGCTAAGCGGATAGGCTTTTTAGCAGCTTTTGGGCGGTTGCCAAATAGGGGCGGGGTAATGAATGATTGCGCTGCTCGTATGAACGATACTATGCTCCTTTTTTTGTGCCGATAAAAGGGGCATGCAAGCATCGGTGCTAATTTTATCGTCGTTGTACGAGTCTATCTCTGATGCATCCTTAATTACGAAGCTCTCTTTCCCTTCCATGAGCTCAACAGCACATAGGTTAGGGTCGCTCTGTGCGTTTTCGCTCAAGCCATAGCAAAAGAGAACTGCTAGAAGAAATACTAGTCGAAATGATATTTGACGATACATGCTCATTCGGCTTCAAAAGTACTATTATCCACGGAAGTACAGAAAAACGGATGTTAAATAACGTCAGATACAGGTAAAATGGATGAAGGTCACGAATATCGAAAGCAGGGCAAAGCTATCCTTGACCTACTTAAAATTGCAATAAAAGCAATTGATTTGATACAAAAGGCATCGATAGGATAGATTCGAAGTTGAAATTTTTGGCTTGCAGCGTACGATCGGCTTTTGCGAAAGCTTTACCAATCTAGGAGACGCGTATTCGCAGCTTCTTTAAATCCTTTTTTACGCAAACCAAAGGTGCTGCACTACAATTTTTACCCCAATAGCGATAAGGATTATTCCACCAAGCACCTCAATTTTTTCTCCTAAATGGGCGCCAGTTTTTTTTCCTAAGAATATTCCGAGCATTGAGGCAAACATGGTAACCCCTCCAATAACAATAACGGCAAGTGGAAGATTAACCTCGAACATCCCGAAGCTAACGCCAACAATCAGCGCGTCGATGCTGGTTGCAATGGCCATTCCTACCATCACCTTTACGTTAAGCGGATCAAATTCCTTATCGTCTCCTTTGCTAAAGCTTTCGTAGATCATTTTACCACCAAGTATGGCGAGCAGAATAAACGCAATCCAGTGATCCCACTCTTGAATGTACTCCTTAATGCTGATTCCTAAAAACCATCCGATTGCAGGCATCAACCCTTGAAAAGCACCAAGTACAATAGCAATTCGAAGCGCCTGCTTAAAGGTTATTTCCCTTTTCATTAGTCCGCTCGAAATAGAAACGGCAAACGTATCGAAGCAGAGGCCAACGGCAAGGGCAAAAAGGGTAAGGAGTTCCATAAATGGCAGTAAAATGTGCGGGTTACTTAATTAGCCGACGAAAATACCAAAAAGTAGGTATATGAAGGCATTCAGTTTATATCTTTTTTTGCAACGTAATTTTAATCAAGTCTAAATAATGGTTGATTGTAGGGCGCAGATTATTTCAAAGGAGGCTGCGCTTATGGTTTAGCCGGTATTTAGTAGCAGAAAACTTAATAAAGTCTGTAATGAAAAAGGATCTACTGTTAGCTGCATTTGCCCTTTTAGGCGGAATGTCAGCGGTAAATGGACAAGGTTTAGCTGTAAACGATGCCGAAAGAGCATCTCGTTTGTCGATTGGCGGCTACGGAACCATCGATTATGTTCAGCCTATCAAATCGGGCTTTAAGCAAAATGGGAATTTGGATGTTAGCCGTGTGGTTATGATGATGAACTACCAGTTTTCGTCGAAAACATCATTTCATACGGAGATCGAATTTGAGCATGTAAAGGAAATTTGGATTGAACAGGCTTACCTGAACCATCGTTTCGACGAAAGGTTGCAGCTTAAAGCTGGTTTGCTGTTAACTCCATTTGGTATCGTAAACGAGTATCACGAGCCAACATCGTTTAATGGGGTGCTGCGTCCTGCCGTCGACAATAGTATTATACCATCAACATGGCGCGAGATTGGCGCAGGCTTTCAAGGGCGATTCAGTGAGGCTGGCTTGGGCTATCAGGTGTACGTAATGAATGGGTTTAAAAGCTACGATGGTGGCGGTTTGCTTGGCGGATCGTCCGGATTGAGAGGTGGTCGTCAGAAGGGAGCAAAGGCTGTAATGGGCAGCCCAAGCGTAGCCGCACGTCTTACCTACGATGCGGTTCCGAATCTGGTACTGGGAGTATCAGGTTATTTTGGCGAAACAGGTTCAACGCTATTCAATAAGCTGGATAAGAGCAACCATGCAGCCATGGCAAAGGCCGACTCTTCGGTTGTAAATATCTCGATGGTTGGTGCCGATTACCGTTACTCAATAGGAAACTTCAAAACACGAGGGGTGGTTGCATATGCATCGTTGGCTAATGTTGCCGAGTACAATAAGCTTACAAAAAAGGATTTAGGTTCTGCAATGCTTGGCTACTACGTAGAGTTTGCCTACGACCTATTTGCTAAAGATGGCAGCGGCGAAGGTGCTCTTACCCCCTTTGTACGCTACGAAAAGTACGATACCAACTATAAGGTTGCATCGGGAGCAACACGAAAGGATGCCTACAATAAGCAGGATTGGGTGTTTGGGGTTGGCTACCGAATTGCTAAAGGTGCGGTGCTCAAAGCCGACTATTTGTTGTCCAAGTCTAAAGCCGACGATTCTGCCGTTGGAACGCTAAATCTAGGAGTTGGC
The DNA here is from genome assembly GCF_004340205.1 of Acetobacteroides hydrogenigenes. NCBI lineage: Bacteria > Pseudomonadati > Bacteroidota > Bacteroidia > Bacteroidales > Rikenellaceae > Acetobacteroides > Acetobacteroides hydrogenigenes. The sequence continues at coordinate 58,824 of NZ_SLWB01000011.1, read as the reverse complement.
GTAACCTTCTAATCAATTATCATGAAACCCGCAAGACTAGCAGTCGCAAACAGGCATGAATAAAGCCTTGTTATGCGGGTTGCATTTAGCCTTTAAAAACAATTTTATTCGGATGAAAAAGGTATTTCTGCTAGTTGTGTTTTTGGGTGTCCTTAGCGTTTCGGCAATGGCTAAGTTGGAGCTTTCGAAGTTCTCGCAGAGTAAGCAGAAGGAATTAATTGATGGCTGCTTTGGTCGTGGCTATTCGCTTACCTACTTAACCATTGACGATAACACCCAGCGAAGGTTGGCGAAGCCAATGCCCGATGGTACTCTATGCATTGTCAAAAAGGAAGGGAATGCCGTGGGGTATGTTTACGTATCTCAAACCAACGGACGAACGGAAACATTCGACTATGCGGTTGTTTTTGATGCCGATTTGGTTACCTCTAAGGTGAAAATTTTGGAATACCGACCTCCGTATGGAGGAGCCGTGGCTAGCCGATTTTGGCTAAAGCAGTTTGCCGGTAAGGCAATTGGTTACATTTTCGAGTATAGGCGTAATGTTGATGCTATGAGCGGTGCTACGATATCGGCTACATCAATAGTTCAGGATATAAACTTGGTGAAGCACAATATTTCCCTGCTACATCAGCTGGGTGTCCTATAATGCTTTTTGAGGTTATTCAAGTAGGTTAGACTTATATGCTTTTTAGTCTAAGCCCACTCGTATCATATACGGGTGGGCTTTCTACGTTGCATTAATTATCCTATTTCCTTAAGCCGATATTGCAGCATGGCATTCTAAAGAATTGCCGATGTGCAAGCCGCTTGTAGTCCTATTTACTTAACTTTGCAAATTAAGATATTATTGTAGTGCTATGGATTTTAAGCTTACATCCGAATTTAAGCCCACTGGTGATCAGCCTGAGGCTATTCGTCAGCTGGTGGAAAACATTAGGGGCGAAAGCAAGTACAACGTGCTTCTTGGGGTAACGGGTTCTGGTAAAACGTTTACCATGGCAAACGTAGTGGCGCAGCTCAATCGCCCTACACTTATCCTTAGCCACAATAAAACGTTGGCTGCTCAGCTTTACGGAGAGTTTAAGACCTTTTTCCCCGAAAATGCGGTGGAGTACTTCGTATCGTACTACGACTACTACCAGCCCGAGGCCTATATTCCGACTACCGATGTTTACATCGAAAAGGACCTGGCCATTAACGATGAGCTTGAAAAATTACGCTTGAGCACTACATCGGCGTTGCTATCGGGTAGGAGGGATGTTATTGTGGTATCATCTGTATCGTGCTTATACGGCATCGGAAACCCCGAAGACTTTCATGCAACAACCATAAAGCTTAGACGCGGTCAAATTCTTAGCCGAAACAAGCTGCTTTACGGCTTAGTGGATGCGCTTTACTCGCGCAACGAGGTAGAGTTTAGCCGTGGACGCTTTAGGGTTAAGGGCGATACGGTTGATGTTTACCTTGCCTACAGCGATAGTGCTTACCGTATCTCCTTTTGGGGAGATGAGATAGAGAGCCTGGAGATATTTGATCCTATAACGGGTTCAGTTATCGATGAGCCGGATGAGGTGCTTATTTATCCAGCAAACCTATTTGTTACCACCAAGGAGCGGATGAACAACGCCATTCGTCAAATTCAGGACGATTTAGTGCAGCAAGTAGAGTTCTTTAATAGCGTAGGGAAGTTTGCGGAAGCAAAACGCCTAAAGCAGCGCGTTGAGTACGATATGGAGATGCTGAAGGAGCTGGGATACTGTCCGGGTATCGAAAACTACTCTCGTTACTTTGATGGCCGAAAACCGGGAATGCGCCCATTCTGCTTGCTCGACTACTTCCCCAACGATCGATTGATAATAATTGATGAAAGCCACGTAACGATACCTCAGGTTCGCGCTATGTACGGTGGCGATTACTCGCGCAAGAACAACCTGGTTGAATACGGGTTCCGACTTCCTGCAGCAATCGATAACCGTCCGCTTAAGTTCGACGAGTTTGAGACGCTGGTGAATCAGGCCGTATTCGTAAGCGCTACGCCAGCCGACTATGAGCTGAAAAAGAGTGAAGGAGTGATTGTGGAGCAGGTTATTCGTCCAACAGGACTGCTTGATCCGGTAATAGAGGTTCGCCCAACGGCAAACCAAATAGACGATCTTCTAGAGGAGATTTACAAGAGAACGGAGAAGGAGGAGAGAGTTCTTGTAACTACGCTTACCAAGCGTATGGCCGAGGAGCTAACCAAGTATCTAGTCCGTATGGGCATTAGAACCCGCTATATCCACTCCGATGTGGAAACGCTGGAGCGAATTCAAATAATGGAAGACCTACAAGCGGGTTTGTTTGATGTGCTGGTAGGGGTTAACCTTCTTCGCGAGGGGCTCGACTTACCGGAAGTCTCTCTTGTTGCTATTCTTGATGCCGATAAGGAAGGATTTCTTCGGTCTGCGCGTTCGCTAACCCAAACGGCAGGGCGTGCCGCTCGTAATATAAATGGTTTGGTAATTATGTATGCCGATAAGATTACCGATTCGATGGAGAAAACCATTAGCGAAACCAACCGTCGGCGCGAAAAGCAGGCCAGTTACAACATCGAGCATAACATTACGCCTCGTCAGGTTTACAAATCATCTAAGGGAGCGTTGAGTAGCGATTTATTGGCAAAACCTGCCGAAGAGAAAGCCTATTTAGAACCCGAAAAGATTAGCGTAGCTGCAGATCCCGTGTTAGGCTACATGTCTAAATCCGAAATACAGAAGTCTATTCAGCAGGCAAAAGAGAATATGGAGAAGGCGGCTAAGAATTTAGACTTTATAGAGGCGGCCAAGTATCGCGACGAAATGTTTGCTCTAATTGAGCTTGCTGATAAAAAGACCAAGTAGGCCTATTCCTCTGATACAAGCAAAAAGGACAGATCTTCAATTTTGAATCTCTGTCCTTTTATTGTGTGTGAAAAATGGGGCGTATTAATTATGTCTGCATTTGCAGTACATCTCATTTGTTGCAATAACGATGCCTATTTTTTCCTTCTTCTCTTTGGTTAGCCTTATAGACTGCTGTTAATGTATTTATATTTAGTGGTATATATAAGATAAAAAAGTTGATGTCTTTTTGTTGTTGCTGTATAATTAATTTATAGGCTGTTGATTTTATTCTACACATTGCGAAATCAGTGCCTAAAAGTGAGGATTGTTGTTTCGTTCGGGTATGCCGATCTTTTTTAAGGGAAGAAATATGTTCTATAGCTAATTGGTTAACACTAATTATTTGTTTCACTGGTTACATTTTTATTTTTCATGCGTCTTATAGGTGGAATTACCCCAAAAGGACAAATTAATTATGAAGTTAGTCCGAATTAATTCCAAATGTTGTAGTAGAATAGTTGTGCACATCTTAATTCATCTACGTTCATTTTATTAATGAATTAGTTTTTGTTTTACAAAAAATGTATAATGATGAGAACGATGAAATGTTTCCTAATTGGAATGTTAATTCTAGTAGGAAGTTATGCAAGTGCAATTACTGCAAAAGAAAGGACTCTAGTAGGTAATTATTTCCTACAAAAATCACTAGTTGTTGACGATATTAGGTCTATCCTTGCAAGGAATGACGATGGAAACCTTAAGCCTGTTTTTATCTATCAAAAGGCTAATGCAAATAGGACCTTAGATGGTGATAAAACCTTTGTACATGTTGAAAATCTGGATATAACAAATGAAGGCGATAAGACAAAGGTTGTTCTTATTTATCATATCGATAACCATATTGAAGTAACTCACACTTTTATTTCAGATGATAATAAGAATTGGAAAGCAGAAGATGCTACAATTCATATCTTCAATAGTAAGGAAATCTAGCATAGCATTTTCTTATAAATAATCTGATTATAAAATGAAAAGGACAGATTTTCTAGGTTGAATTTCTGTCCTTTTATTGTGTGTGAAAAATGGGGCAAACTTCATATTGCACGTCATGGCAACATGGTTAGTTTTACAATTGTCGTGCCTTATTCTCATTTACAGTTTTGTAATTTATTTTTTATAGATAAACTATTCCAAAAGTCTGATTATCATATTTGTTTTTTATGTAGTATTTTAATATAAGTTTTTTAGCAATAACTCGAGGCGTAATACTGTTGAAATTATTCCTCAGAATGATAAAAAAGCGGTCTGTAATTCTACAGACCGCTTCGTTTTATTTATTGGTAAATGCTATTCGTTTTTACCGTGGCAAGATTTATACTTTTTGCCGCTACCGCAAGGGCAAGGATCGTTACGTCCTATTTGCTTCCCTACCTTTACTGGCTCGTTGCGTTTTGGCTCACTAGCGTTCGATGATAGTTCGTTGCGACTAGTGCTTAGCCTGTTAAGATCTACCTTCTGACGATTTTCGCGCTGCTCTTGCATCTGAGGCCTTTCCTGTTCTGTTTCACGGAATGGAATGTGGCCACGAAGCAGTGACGAAAGCACATCGCGATTAACCTTCTCGAGCATTGAACGGAATAGGTTGTACGACTCAAACTTATAGATCAATAGAGGATCTTTTTGTTCGTAAGTAGCATTCTGTACCGATTGCTTTAGCTCATCCATTTCACGAAGGTGCTCCATCCAATGCTCGTCTATGGTAACCAGCATAATGGTCTTAGAGTACGACTTAATTACCTCTTTACCCTTCGAATCGTATGCTTTCTTTAGATTCGAAAGAATGTTGAAGCCCTTATGGCCATCGGTAATTGGAACAACGATATTTTGGTATTGAGCTGCTTGATGCTCGTAAACATCCTTAATTACGGGCCAAGCATGATCTGCTATTTGGTGTGCTTTACGCTCGTATACAGCCTTAATATTTTCGTAAATACGATCGGAAAGAGCCGTTTCGCTTAGAGATTTAAACTCTTGTTCAGTAATAGAGGTTTCAATTCCGAGCTGTCTGATAAGTTCTAGTTGGTAGTCCTCGTAATCCATCTTACCATGAACTTGCTCGGCAAGGGTAAGAGCATAATCGCTCATCATATTGTCGATATCTACCTCTACGCGTTCGCCATTTAAAGCGTGGCGACGGCGGGTGTAGATAACCTCACGTTGCGAGTTCATAACGTCGTCGTATTCGAGCAAGCGCTTACGAATTCCGAAGTTGTTTTCTTCAACCTTCTTTTGAGCACGCTCAATAGACTTCGAAATCCAAGAGTGTTGAATTACTTCTCCTTCCTTAAGGCCAAGGCGGTCCATCATTTTAGACATTCTATCTGAACCAAATAGGCGCATCAAGTCATCTTCTAGCGAAACGTAGAAGAGAGATGTTCCTGGGTCTCCTTGACGACCTGCACGACCACGTAGCTGGCGGTCTACACGACGAGATTCGTGACGTTCTGTTCCAATAATAGCCAAACCTCCTGCTTCCTTAACTTCTGGGGTTAGCTTAATGTCGGTACCACGACCTGCCATGTTGGTTGCAATTGTAACCTGACTTGCACGACCTGCTTCTGCTACAATCTCCGCTTCGCGTTGGTGCTGCTTCGCATTAAGTACGTTATGCTTTATACCTCGAAGCTTAAGCATACGCGAAAGCAATTCTGAAATTTCAACGGAGGTTGTTCCTACAAGAACAGGACGTCCTGCTTCTGTAAGAGCTACAATCTCGTCTATAACAGCGTTGTACTTTTCGCGTTTAGTTTTGTATACCATATCGTCCATATCCTTGCGGACAATGGGACGGTTAGTTGGGATTACAACTACATCCAACTTGTAGATTGACCAAAGTTCACCTGCCTCTGTTTCGGCAGTACCGGTCATACCTGCAAGCTTATGGTACATACGGAAGTAGTTCTGTAGTGTAACCGTTGCAAAGGTTTGAGTTGCAGCCTCTACGGTAACTTTTTCTTTTGCTTCAATAGCTTGATGTAGACCATCAGAATAACGTCTTCCTTCAAGGATACGTCCTGTTTGCTCATCAACAATTTTAACCTTGTTGTCCATCACCACATACTCAATGTCCTTTTCGAACATCGCGTAGGCTTTGAGTAACTGGTTAACCGTATGAACGCGCTCTGATTTAATGGCGTACTCTTCGAGCAGCTTATCCTTTGCTGCAAGTTTTTCTGTTGGATCTTGTATGTTCTTCTCAAGATCGGCAATTGTACTTCCTATATCAGGAAGAATAAAGAAACTTTTATCGTCAAACGACTTAGAAATTAAATCGATACCCTTATCGGTTAGCTCTACCGAATTTTGCTTCTCATCAATAACAAAGTACAACTCATCGGTAATGATGTGCATGTTCTTGTTATTGTCTTGCATGTAAAAGTTCTCAGTCTTAAGTAGCAGTGATTTAACACCTGGTTCGCTGAGATACTTTATTAAAGGCTTATACTTTGGAAGTGCTTTGTGAACTCTTAATAGAAGTTTTCCTCCTTCTTCCGCATTGCCTTCGTTTATAAACTTTTTAGCATCGGAAAGCAGTTGGGTTGCTAATTTTTGCTGAACGTTGTAAAGCTTCTCGATGTTAGCATTATACTCGTTAAACAGCTGATCCTCTCCTTTGGGAACAGGACCTGATATGATTAACGGAGTACGAGCATCGTCAATAAGCACAGAATCGACCTCGTCTACAATGGCAAAGTGGTGCTTGCGCTGAACGAGGTCTTCTGGGTTAAACGACATGTTGTCGCGGAGGTAGTCGAAACCAAACTCGTTGTTTGTACCAAAGGTAATGTCGCTGTTGTATGCTGCACGACGAGCTTCAGAGTGTGGCTCATGCTTGTCGATGCAGTCCACAGATAGTTCGTGGAATTCGTAGATTGGCCCCATCCATTCCGAGTCACGACGCGCAAGGTAGTCGTTTACGGTTACAACGTGAACGCCTTTACCTGCAAGTGCATTTAGGAATACGGGTAGGGTTGCAACCAGCGTTTTACCTTCACCAGTTGCCATTTCAGCAATTTTACCTTTATGAAGAACTACACCACCAATAAGCTGTACGTCGTAGTGAACCATATCCCAGGTGATCATTGATCCACCTGCCATCCAGTTGTTAGCCCAGAAGGCCTTATCGCCTTTTATAACAACGTTCTCCTTTTTGGCCGCTAGGTTGCGGTCAAAGTCTGTCGCTGTAACTTCTAACTGGGTATTTTCTTTGAAACGACGAGCTGTTTCTTTAACAATAGCAAAGGCTTCTGGTAGTACTTCAAGAAGGACAACCTCTATAGTATCGTCAACCTGCTTAGTTAGCTTGTCAATTTGTGTATAAACCGTTTCCTTTTCTTCGATGCTAATCGTATCCGATTCCATCTGAGTCTTAAGATCGGCAATTTTAAGCTCATCCTCAGAAATTCTTTCCTTGATGATTTCGCGAAGCCTTTTGCTTCTAAGCCTTAACTCATCGTTGCTAATTTGAGCAAGGCTAGGGTAAATTTCTAGAGCCTTTTGGACATAAGGCATAACCTCCTTAATGTCTCGATCAGATTTACTACCTCCTAAAAAGGCTTTCAATAGAGCGTTTACTATACTCATTAGACCTATAATATTTTGTTATTGAGCACAAATAGTTGTTCGCTTAATGTAAGCGACACCAAAGATAACAAAAATAGCGAGTGTACACTTCTAAATGCTGTAAGTACAGCATAGAACAGTTAATTCTTTTTAAAATGGAGGGGAATTATTTGCACACAGATCTATTCAAAATCAAGACCAAGGGCTTGTTTTAGCGTAAGCACTGCTGGATTTTTCTGGATCATAAACTTAAACTTCTCGTCAATGGTGTAGGGACGTGCATTTGTGCTATCAGCCTCTACAACATTAAATTCGAGTTCGAGCAAGGGCATTCCTAGCGATTTACGGATGTAGCTGATGATCTCGTTGTAGTTAGTCATCAACTCGTCCTTCTGCAGCTGGTTTACAACGTCGAAGGTGATGAGGTTATCATCAATAATGCTAGGCTTGTTTGCAAGGAGTGCATTCCCTATTCGAGGTCTTGATGCTTTGATGTGGCTCGCAAGTCGATTCCATACCTGTTCTAGATTTTTTGGTGTAAAATCGACTTCCTCTACCATAGAATTAAAGGATTCTTCAATATCATCCATGTTCTCCAAGGCATCGCTACCTGTATCGCTTGCCGATGTCTGCGATGCTGTTGCTGTGGGGGCTATTTTTCCCGACATGGCATCTTTTACAGAAAAGGATGGCGTTCGTTTCAGAGATGGGAGGGACGGACGTGCTTGTGCTTTAGGCTCTGCTTGTTTCTGAGCAGTGTCTTTGACTATACTTGTTTGATTCTGTGATGATGTTGTAGAATTGTTTGTTGATGCTGTTTGAGCAGAACTAGCGGTATCTACACCGCTCATTAGTTCACCTAGATTTCGTTCGCTAATTTTTTTTTTCTTCACCAATGTAGCAAAGGTGAAGCAGCGCAAGTTCTACATGAAGTCGAGGGTTACTACTCGATCGATATCCTACATCGCATTTATTTGAGGCTGCCATTGCCTCGTAAAGGTAAGCTACGCTGCAACGAGCCGCTTGATCTTTATATCTGTTGGCAATGCTGGCTCCAACTTCGAGTAGTTTTGTTGATTGTGGATCTTTGCAAACGAGCAGATCGCGGAAATGGATGCAAAGTCCAATCATAAAGTGTTGAGCATCGAATCCCTTTGCCAATATTTCATCGAAAAGAACAAGTGCTTTAACGTGATCTTTTGCTAAGAATGAGTCGGTTAACCGGAAGTAGTAGTCGTAGTCGAGCACGTTAAGATTTTCGATAACCTTAGCGTAGCTGAGATGTGTACCGCAAAATGCGACTACTTGGTCGAATATTGATAGCGCATCGCGCATAGCACCATCTGCCTTGTGTGCTATAATATTTAGGGCTTCTTCTTCGAATGTAATACCCTCTTTTTGTGCAATCTGGGTAAGATGCTTTACGGTATCTTCAACGCCCATTCTGTTGAAGTCGTATATCTGACAACGAGACAGAATGGTTGGTAATATTTTGTGCTTTTCGGTAGTTGCAAGTATAAAGATGGCATGTGCAGGTGGTTCCTCTAGCGTTTTAAGAAACGCATTAAACGCACCAGACGAGAGCATGTGAACCTCGTCGATGATGTATACCTTGTATTTACCAATCTGCGGAGGAATGCGTACCTGATCGGTCAGGGTACGTATATCTTCAACCGAGTTGTTCGATGCGGCATCGAGCTCGTGAATGTTGTATGAACGACCTTCGTTGAAGGCCTTGCATGATTCACACTCGCCGCATGGCTCCATGTCGGCTGTCGGGTTGAAGCAGTTGATGGTTTTGGCAAAGATTCTGGCGCACGTTGTCTTCCCAACACCACGAGGACCACAGAATAGGTAGGCGTGTGCTAGCTGCTTTCTCTGTATGGCATTTTTTAGGGTTGATGTTATAGACCCTTGACCAACAACAGTATCGAAGCTTGCCGGACGGTATTTACGTGCTGATACAATAAATTCTCCCATTCTTTTGTCCCAATTCTATGTTCTTCTTCACAAAGATAGTCACCCTTCCCGCATTTCAAAAATATAGGGTGAGATTAAATTCTCACCCTATACTATTTTGTTGAAATGATTGGTTGTCTTTATATTGCTAGTTGCTTATAACTTCTACATAGGCAACGTAGTTATGCTCTTTGGTTACTCTGGCATCAGCAAGTGTAATATAAGCCGCCTGCTTTTGGTTGTTGGTGTTTATAATCTTTACGCTTTCTTTTTGGTTTATCGGCTTGATTTTATCCACATCGCAGATAGCATTTACAATGCCTTCACCTTGAACCTGCTCTTTGGGGAATAGCTTGCTTATAGGCATGTTAATTATTTCGGAGGGTTGGTATCCCCATACTTCTGCAGCCTTCTTGTTGAATACCTCAATAATTCCTTGTGAGTTGAAGCAAACCATTGCGATAGGGGCGTTATCAACTGTTTTATCGTTGCGGATTCGGATTCTTTCAACCTCTTTATATTGGAGGGCCAACTGTTCGCGAACCTCTCTAATTCTTCGGTTAATCTCCTCTTCAGTTTTCGAAAGCGCATCCTTTAGCTGTTCTGTAGTTTCTTGAAGCTGAAGATACTTGTCTTCAACTGCCTTTATTGCAGATTTGTCAGTTCCAATTAGTACAATCTTAACGATATCGTCGTTAAAGTTTCTGATACCGATTAGGGTAATATCTAATGCCTTAACCTGGCCATCAAAGCTGGTAAAGTTGATGGTTCCTTCAAAGAAACCTTGGTTGACAAGCTTCATCCATGCTTTTTCAAACTGAGGCTTGTCAAGATCGTTGATGAATTCGTTGATGTTATAAACAGTCTGAACATCATTGTATCCTAGTTCGGCTTTTAGCTTATCGTTTACAACTACAAGATCACCTGTATTGGTGAGCTCTGCTTGAAGGAGCGAGGAGTTTACTGCCGAAACAATAGATCTCATCTCTAACTCTTCTTTCTTCTGATCGGTAACTTCTAGAGCTAGTAAAAGCACCTTATCCATTTCTCCATTGCTGCGGTTTACGCGGCTCAATGAGGTAAATAGGTAGATCGTTTTATTGATAAAAGTTACACACTTTAGTTCACCTTCGTGGCATTTGTCTTCTGCAACAAGGTTTGCCCAACTATTACGGAATGAAGTAAGGGATTCAGGATGAATGAACGAGGTAATGTTCTTTTCGTAGACATCGTCGAAATGAGGAACCTCGAATTTTTCGAGGAATTGGTCGTTGGCTGCAACAAGATTTCCTGATGAGTCGAACTCTGCACGCATATGCACGCTGTCTAGTGCATTGATGTAGCCAGACAAACGCTCGGTTTGTCGAACTGCATCTTCTTGGGTTGCCTGCAATTCCTCCATGTTCTGACGCATTTCTTCTTCTTGAGAGGCAAGCATTTCTGCTTGTTCCTGAGAGTCGCGAAGAAGCATTGCCGTACGAATGTTGATCTTTACATTGGCAATGGTTGATGCAATACTCTCGGCCACTTTTTCGATGAACTCAACTACGTGAGGCTTGAACTCGTTGAAAGATGCAATCTCTAAAACACCATGTGTCTCTTCGTTGAACTTCAACGGAACTAGAAGCAAAAACTTAGGATTAGCATGTCCAAGTCCCGAGGTAATGGAAAGATATGTATCTGGTACCTTTTTTAGGTTAACGGTTTTTCCTTCCTTGGCGCATGCACCTACAAGGCCCTCTCCAAGGTTGATTAACTTATCGACATACTTACGACGCTCGTAAGCGTAGCATGCCTTCATTTCAAAAACCTTTCGGTTTTCTTGGTCTTCGGTTAGAAGATAAATACCTCCTTGGTTTGCTCTTACGTATTTTACCAGCTGGCTAATGATATTGTACGAAAGCTCCGTCATATCATCGTTGTTGGCTCGAAGTATTTCTCCAAATTTGGCGAGACCTTGTGCTACCCAGTGGCGCTCTTCGTCTTCTTTTTTGCGAATTTCTTCTTCTTGTGTGCTGGTTTTTAAAGAGTTTCTAAGGTCTAATATTGAATTGATTAGCTTGTCTTTTTTGTCAAAACCATTGCTGACTTCAAAGTTCCCCTTCTTTATTTCGTCGACTAATGCGATAAGCTTTGTATTACGCTGCTTATCCTTTTCGATGATTTCATTAAGAGTATCGGCTTTTTGTCCGGTGTGTAAGCCCCAACGATAGCCGCAAAAACCTAGCGCAAATGGAATAATATCTAAGAATAGAAACGAAACGTTTTTAGCATGCAAATCTCCAATTAAGCCTAATGTAAAGGCCTGTTTAGATACGATTGCCTCTATGCTTACGGCTATTAGCCACATTCCAACGCCAATTAAAAACAGGTAAAAAGCATACCTTCTAGAAAGTATGGTTGCATTATCCCTCATCACTACTTTTTTTGATGGACAGGTTCGAATATTCTAATGCAAAGAAAAAAATATTCTTGAATTAAATCCTAAAAATTGTACTGTAAAGAAGTTAAAAATCGAAATCCGTTTACAGCCTTTGCATTAACAACATTTCCCTTGCTATTGTAGTCAACATTTCCCCAGTAGGCTCGGTTAAACTCACCCTCAATGCCTAACTGAAAATTTTTGGACACATACATTACGTTAGGAGCAATGCGAATCATCTCTTTAAGATTTTCTGCTCTTCCGTATATTTTGGATACATTTTCAGTAAAACCATTATTGCACAAGTACCCTAAAGTTCCTCCAATTCGATATTTGGTTCCGTAGCAAAAGTTGATAAGCGTAGACGTACCTTTAGATGGCGCGTACTCTTGTATCCCAGTTGTCGGATTGGTACTGGAAACTCCATATCCGCCTTGCATTAGAAATTCGGTTAGGTTTTGCCCCCAAAGTTGCTTTGCAATGACAAATAGTTTTTCCGATGTGTAGTTGTAATATCCTAAAAATGAATTGGATTTAACTGTATTGTTGTTCTGGTACTTTTTACCGTCTGCTGCTACATTATAGATGGTTGGGCGAAGCATCTTAAAATCGTATGCAACACCAATGGTCGACTTCCCAAACGTTTTGCTCATCTGGAAGTCGAGATTTGGAATAATGGCATTTCTGAGGTAAATGGAACTTTTCCCGTTTGGACCAAGGCTTTCGTAGCTGCTCTGGTAGTTTAGTGAGCCTAGAACTTTAAAACCTGGCCCTATTGAATAGGTATATGTTATTTGTGGATTTCGGTTGAAGCATTGAAATGGGGCTCCAGTATTTAAGGAAAGAGTTCGTGGTAAAAATTGGGGTATGCTGAAGGGATGCCATGCTTGTCCTATAAGCAACGTGGATTTTGGCCAAGATAGGTTTAGGTTGGCCAATCGAAGGCGGAGAAGTGCAACTTCCGTTGTTCCTGTAAAATCGGCCTCGATTATTGCATTGGCCTTTGCTCCAAATACATCTGGACCGGATATGTTGAAGCGAAGTCTTGTTGAGAGGGCTGTTAGATTTGCAGTAGGTTGTTCATTAAGGTCTTTTCCGTTAGCATCGTATTCGGGTGCAAGAGGGTAATAGCAAAACAACCCATCTACACCATCGGTATTCTTGCGGGTATCTATCCAATAATCGGCTTTTACAAATCCTGAAATCTTAACTTTAATGTCATCGCTTTGGCCAATCGCACTAAATGCCGATACAGCGGCGGTGGCAGCAAGTATAAATCTCTTTACCATTCTATTGTTTTTTTATTGAGGCCACAAAGATATTTGAAAAAAGGGAACTTGAAATTTTAGCTTCGAGTAGTAGCACCGCTGTTCAAGAAGATAAAATAAACAATAACTTTGCTTACATATAACTAGGAGTAAAAATGGTAGGAACAGTCATCAAATCACTCGTATCGCAAGGGAAGAGGGTTATAATACCCGATTTTGGCGCATTCCTGATTAAAGATAGCACTCTCAGCAATATTCTTACAAAAGATAATGTAACGTTCAGCCCGTTTCTAAAGTATAACGATGGTTTTTTAGAGAACGAACTAGCGCACGTATGCGGCCTACATAAAGATGATGCTCGATTAAAAGTCGCATCTTTTGTTGATGCTGTAAAAAACTCTATAAGTAATGTAGACAAAAAGGTTTACGAAGTAGAAGGGCTCGGTTATTTCTATAAAGATAGACAGGGGAATGCCGCTTTCTCTATCGATCGTCCTTACGAAGAGTCAAGGGATCTGGAAGAGAACGAATTGGCTACGACAATGGTAAACAATTCTACTGTAAAAGAGGAGGAACTAGTTGGGAAGCCTGTCGATGTGTTTACCGAATCAATTCCAAATGTTATGTTCTCTTCTTCTAAGGTAGATATGGATAATCCGTTGGCAGATAAAGATCAACAGCATATTGTTGATAAAACCGAGGAAAACAATGAGAATACAGACGTGAAGAGCGAAGATAAAGAAGATGATGTTTCAGTAGGTGTATTAAACAATAAGGGGGAAATTCTAAAAAGGGAAGAGGAGATTCATCGTAGTAATTCTACTCCTAGAAAAATTTCGAAGTCATTGTTAGTTGGTTTTATACTGCTATTGGGGGCGCTATTTGTTCTTAATGTTTTTTGGACAGATATTTTTGGAACCAAGGCTGATATCTCTAAGCCTAAGATTGTTTTGGATCCAATAGATTCAGAACAAAAAGAAGTAGAAGAGAAAAAACTTGAAGCAGAGGAAGTCGCTCAAGATGCAATTGACAACGAAGTTGTTGCTACAGTAGAAAATACGGTAAAAAATACAGCGTCTTTGTCTAAGAGAGAAGGGGAAAGAGATGCAAATGTAAAAGAAGAGACAAAAGAGAACGAAAGGCTAAATGTTAACAAGAAAGCATTGGTTACAGAAGCAAAGAAGCCCGTCAAACAAGAAAGCAGTATTGATTCTAAAAGTTTTGTGGTAGTGTTGGGGTCTTTTGAGACCAATGAAAATGCCGAAAAGCATGTGGCTCATCTAGCAAAAAAGAAGATTAAAGGACGTGTCGTTCATAGAAGTAAGGTATACTCTGTAGTAACATCCAGCTTTAAGACGTACGAAGAGGCTCAAAAAGAAAAAGATCGCATAAAAGTATTGGGCGTTGATGGATGGATAAGTTCAAAATAATGGAAAGTCGCTCAAAAACAGTTGTCTATCCTGCTATTGGGGAGGTTTTCTACGTTAGGAAAAAAGGTGTTCGGCGGGTTTCTATTGTTCTTAAACCTTTTAAAGGTGTTGTTGTAACAATGCCTTTTAATATTAAACTTGACGATGCTGAACGTTTCGTGCTTCAGAAAACGGAATGGATAGAGATGGCTAAAGCAAAAATGGCTAATCTTGAAACACGAAAGACTGTTTTTAATGAATCGACTTCGTTTAGGACGAAAAAGCGAATACTTACTTTTGCTAGACATTCTTCAGAAAACAGTGTCGTGTCCTGTCGGATACTTCAAAATGAAATTAGGATATCTGTCCCCGAAGGAGTGGAAACTGAACACGCAACAGTGCAGGAATTGACTGTAAAGGCTATCGAACGAGCTTGGACCATGGAAGCAAAAGAGTTACTCCCCTTGAGGGTTTTTCAGTTAGCATCGGAATGTGGATTTAGATTTGGCAATGTGGCAGTAAAAAAGATAAAGTCGCGATGGGGAAGTTGTTCCTATCAGAATAATATCAATCTTAGTGTTTACCTAATGCAACTGCCAGATTATCTTATTGACTATGTAATTCTTCACGAATTATGCCATACGGTAGAAAAGAACCATGGGCCTAAATTCTGGGCGTTACTCGATAAGCATACTAGCGCGAAGGCAAAACTGCTAGCAAAAGAGATGAAAAAGTATAGTACGCGCTATTTTTAGGGTATAATAGAGTTCATATCGTTAATAAAATCGAGCGTTTTGCTGTAAAAGTTCTCAGAAAGCGCTTTGTAGTAGGTTTTGCGCTCTTTTGCAGAAAGTTTTTTAGGTATTTTTGAATTTATCTTTTGAATTGTTTCATGATGCAGCTTATCGCAGCGTGACATTATGCTCCAAATTAGCTCAACTTCATTGCTTGTTCCAAAAAGCAACTCTACGTAGCATTCATTTTGTACGTTATCACAAAGTGTTTTAACTCTCTTCTTTAGATGTTTTATACTTGCCATGGCTTTCTATGAGAAAAGTTTCATATGGTTAAGGTATAACTCTTTTTGTTTTAAATCAACATCGGAAATTGTTAAAATGTAAATGAGATTTATACCTCAAGGTCTATTTGTGAACGTAGTATGCTCCCTGTTTCTATGTAATTGTTTTATATTTAGATGTGTTCGAATAGAAAAGAAAAACATGCAATTCTTTACTATTACTAAAATTAGTTCTATTTTTATATTAAAAATAAAGCTATACAAAGTAAATATGCGAGTTAAATTTTTTTTCTCAATGCTGCTTATAACCATGCTTTTAGGCTGTGGTGACTCTGATAGCAGAATGGTACTTCAACCTGGTGTTTCAAAGAAACTTGCACAAGAACGAGCAGGGCTAATTGGTAATCTATCCTATGATATTCGATTTAACATTCCCAAGGGATGTAATGAAAAGGTTGATGGATATGAGATAATTACGTTCGATTTTAAGCGTGATCTTGGGCAGGTTGTACTAGACTTTACAGGCGATGCTTCTAGTATAAAAAACGTAATGTGCAACGAGAAAGAGATAGCTTACGAGTTAATTAATGAGCATATTGTTATTAGTTCAAAGTATCTCAAAAAGAGGGGAAATAGAATTGCTATTAAGTTTTTAGCAGGTGATCAGGCTTTAAATAGAAAAGACGATTTAATGTATACACTTTTAGTTCCAGATAGAGCTAGGACTGTTTTCCCTTGTTTTGATCAGCCTGATTTGAAAGCTTATTTCAAGTTGGAACTTGACTTACCTAAAGGGTGGACTGCAATATCCAATGCGAGTATAGCTGATTCTGTAACAACTTCTGGTTCTCGTACGACTTTCAAATTTCAGCAGTCTGATCTCATTAGTACTTATCTTTTTTCGTTTACTGCCGGAAAGTTCTCGAAAGCTCAAAAGGAAATTGATGGCAAAAAGTATGCTGTTCTTTATAGAGAAAATGATGCAAAGAAGGTAGCACAAAACCTTGATTCCATATTTTATATGGTAGACTATTCTGTAAGGTGGATGGAGAGGTACACCGGCATCTTGTATCCTTTCCAAAAGTACGATTTAGCAATTATTCCGTTCTTCCAGTTTAGTGGGATGGAGCATCCCGGATCGGTTTTCTATGTTGATTCTAAGATGTTTCTAGCAGAAAGTGCCACTCAACCGGAAAAAATTGCTAGGGCAGAACTTATTGCTCATGAAACGGCTCATTTGTGGTTTGGGGATCTTGTAACCATGCCGTGGTTTGACGATGTGTGGATGAAGGAGGTTTTTGCAGGCTTCTTTGCGGACAAGATTGTTAAGGAACTATTTCCATCTGTAAATAGCGATCTTCAATTTTTAATTGCTCATGCCCCTAAAGCGTATAGCGAAGATCGTACAAAGGGTACTAATCCGATAAAACAAAGGCTGGAGAACTTAAATCTTGCAGGTACCATGTATGGTAATATTATTTACCACAAAGCACCCATTGTAATTCGTTCTCTGGAGAAATTAATGGGGCAATATGCCTTTCAGAACGCTCTGCGTGAGTATCTAAGGACTTACTCTTTAGGTAATGCGAGCTGGGGCGACCTAGTCAAAATTTTTGATAAGCATGCTAGGTTTAGCGTAAAGGATTGGAGCAAGAGTTGGGTCGAAAGTGCGGGTATGCCAATCTATGCCTATGATGTATACTATAAAGACAGCGTGGGGTGTGGCATTGTGTTGCGACAGAAATTGCCATCTGAGATTAGGCTTCCTTATCTTCAACTTATTGAGTTTACCAAATTAGTGCATCATAAGGGAACCTCCCAATCTGCGCTTCTTGGTAAAAAGGGGGGCAAAGAACAAGTTCTGATATTCCCTAAATGCAGAAGAAATAATGACTGCTTTATTCCCAACTCTAATGGGTTTGGATATGGCTACTTTGAGTTGGATTCCCTAAAGTGCGCTTCGATTGTTCGTCACTATCAGAATCTGAAAAATCCGGTGCATCGGGCTTCTTGCATTGTTACCTTGTACGAGAATATGCTAAACGGCAATTTTGACGGTAAAAGTATGCTCGCTTTGCTTGTTCGTGTGGTAGAATATGAAAAGAATGAGCTACTTATTAGCATGTCTCTTGATTACCTTCTTTCTGCAAATCTCTATTTCATTTCTAAAGACGATGCTGCTACGCGAGAAATGGTTGAATGCTCACTTTGGAACGCGTATTCACATACAAATGACAATAAACTAAAGATTCAGTACTTAAGAACTATTGCAAAGGTTATGCACTCTGAAAAGTCTGCCAGAAAAATGCATGAGATATGGAGCCACGAAGTTGTTAGCGATAATAGATGGATTGGGGAGATGGATCTTCAGAATTTTGCATTTGAACTTTGCATTCGGATGCCAGAAGAATCGAGTTCTATATTAAATGTAACCCGAAAAAGTATTAAGAACATCGACAATCTGCGTCGGTTTAACTTTATTTCTCAGGCTGTCGATCCCAAAAAGATTGTAAGAGATAAGCTTTTTGAATCGTTATTGCATCTGGAAAATAGAAAGCAGGAGGCTTGGGTTGCTGATGCTCTTAAACTTTTAAACCATCCTTTGCGTAACGACGAATCGGAGGAATATCTGGCAAAAGGTTTATCCATTTTACCCGAAATCCAGCAAACGGGAGACATCTTCTTCCCCAAGAACTGGCTGTCGTCGCTCTTGTATGGGCACACCTCGGCTGACGATTACGCTATAGTTTGCGGTTACATAAGCAAAGAGGGCAAGTCTATTTCCCCGTCACTATTGTCAAAGGTTTACCAGTGTTCGGATTTGCTTAAACGATCGACAAGTATTGCCAGTAAGAAGTGAATGCATACGAGGAGCGTTCATGAGGCTATCAGTTGTGCTTACATAGCTCCATGCATGAGTAAAAAAAGCATTTTGGTGTTTGGCCGGCTCCGTTCTTGCCCAAAATAGGTTTGGAGTTCTGTTCTCTTTGTGCAAGCGTTTCAGGGTATCGGGGTATTCTTGCTTCTAGCACGGCATCTTGGTGGAGACACACTCTTCCATTTCAACAAAATTGTCCCGATTTTCTTTCTGATTAGCTTTTGCCGCGTAAAGAGATTCCCATTTTATCCTTTTTTTTAAAATGAATAATGTATGTTTGTATAAAGGCAAATCCGAAGGGTGAAAGCCGAGAATTTTAAAAATCAACGATTATGAGTAAAATCTACCAATTTAAGATTGAGCTTAAGGGAATATCGCCAACAATTTGGCGTAGCGTTCAGCTTAACGACAATACTCAGCTTTTAGACCTTCATTACGCTGCTCAAATTGCAATGGGATGGTATGATTCGCATCTTTACCAATTTGAAAAGGGTGGGCTGATCTATGGTGATCCAGAAGCGTTAGAAGACAACAGTGTTCTGGACGATTCTGTTGTTAACATAGTGGACATCTTTAAGGCAGAGAAGGACTCCATTAACTACGTTTACGATTTTGGAGATAACTGGGAGCATAAAATTACGCTAGAAAAGATAATCGAAGCAAAGGAACCGCTGGAACACATGATCTGCGTTGGCGGGAAGCGTAACTGTCCACCAGAGGACTGTGGTGGCATTACTGGGTATCTTGACATGCTCGAAACGCTCAAGAACCCTGATAGCGAGGAGTACAAGGAACTTGTTGAATGGATCGGTGGAGAATTTGATCCAGAGTTCTTCGAAATAAGCATCATCAATGATTCGTTTAAGGAAATTGAAGAGCAGTTTCTTTTGGACGAAGGAGATGAGGAATTCGATTGGGACGTAACCGATAAAAACTAAAACAAGGTACCGCATGAAACAGGTTTTGCTTACAGCAATGCTGGCGGCTATGGCCTTTGCCTCCTTTGCGCAGGAAAGCGACAAAAAAGAGGAGTCGACGTACTACTTGGATATTTCAGTAGGGTATAACATTTCGCTTCCCCCATTCTCGAATGCTAAAACTGATGCCGTATTTCTAAAACCACGCTCAGGTGGCAGCATGTCGTTTGGGTTTGTTAGAAAGATTACCGACGAGTGGGGCTTACAGGTAGAGGTGCTAACCACTACTTTTAAGGTAAAGGATAGTGATTTGGCTGATGCCTATGGTAGCGGAGTTACCCTGTCAAAAATTGATATAGATCCATATCGTTCTACATTTTTTGGCGTGGGAGGTGTTACGTTTCTACCAATTATGCGCCATTTAACGTTCGACGTAAAAGGGAGCGTAGGGATAAACCTTGTTGAGTTTGCTAAGCAAAACTTCAATAAACTTTCGCAGACTGGTAACGTGCAAACTATGACCGTTTCGGCTAAGCGATCGCTTGCTCCTGGTGCTCTTTTGGGCGCAAGGTTGAGATACCCAATTGGAGAATCGGTGGATATCGGAATAAAGGTTGAATATGGAATCTCATTCGCCAAATTTACCGATGTACAACGGCGCGATACAAGTTCTTTAATACCAGAGGAGCAGATTTCGGAATCTCTTCCCAATGAAAAGAAAACAGTATCGTACTTGAATACTGGCCTAACGTTAGGCTTACGATTTTAAACAAAAAGGGCTCGAAAAATCGAGCCCTTTTTATGTTCTATATTTGCTATTACTTGTAGATTTCCTTTTTGCAAGCCTTTAGCGTATTGGTTAGAAGCGCAACAATGGTAGTCGCTCCAACGCCTCCGGGTACGGGCGTGATGTAGCTGCATTTTGGGGCAACCTCATCGAACTTAACATCGCCAAGCAGCTTCCATCCCGACTTAGACGTTTCCGATTTAACTCGAGTAATACCTACGTCGATAACTACAGCACCCTCTTTCACCATTTCGGCGGTAACAAACTCTGGAGCGCCAAGTGCAGCTATAATGATGTCGGCCGAATGGCAAACCTCCTTAAGATTTTTGGTACGGCTGTGGCAAACGGTTACGGTGCAATCGCCCGGATAGCCTTTTTGCGATAGCAGGTTGGCCATTGGTCGACCTACAATGTTGCTACGGCCAATAACAACCGCATGCTTGCCTGCTGTTTCTATCTTATAGCGCTTAAGCAACTCCATGATGCCAAAAGGTGTAGCAGAGATGTATGAAGGTAAACCAATCATCATTCTTCCTACGTTGGTTGGATGGAATCCGTCAACATCCTTTTTAGGATCGATAGCCTCAATTACCTTATTCTCGTCGATGTGCTTGGGAAGCGGAAGCTGAACGATGAAGCCATCTACTTCGGGATCCTCGTTGAACTTCTTAATTGTTGCAAGCAGCTCTGCCTCGGTTGCATCTTCCTCGAATCGGATGATGGTGGACTTGAAGCCAACTTCTGCACAGCCCTTTTCCTTGTGACCTACGTAGGTTTCGCTTGCACCGTCGTGACCAACAATAATTGCAGCAAGGTGTGGTGGTCTATGGCCTTGGGCAACCATTTCCTTAACCTCTGCTGCTATTTCGGCTTTGATTTCGGAGGCAATTTTTTTACCGTCTATTAAGTTCATAGCCTAACGTTTTATGTGGTTTATCGTTTCATGCCTTTCATCATGCCACCCATTGCACGTGGTCCGCCCGACATCATCTTCATCATCTTGCGGGTGTCCTCGAACTGCTTGAGCAGGCGGTTTACCTCCTGAATGGTGGTTCCGCTACCTTCGGCAATACGCTTGCGGCGGCTACCGTTGATTACGGCAGGATTTTCGCGCTCAAGCGGGGTCATAGATTTAATGATGGCCTCTATACCCTTAAAGGCATTATCGTCGATGTCGATGTTCTTCATCATCTTGCCAAGACCTGGGATCATGCCTGCGAGATCCTTTAGGTTACCCATCTTCTTGATCTGGCCAATCTGAGAAAGGAAGTCGTTGAAGTTGAACTGATCCTTAGCAATCTTCTTTTGAAGGTTACGAGCCTGTTCGGCATCGTACTGCTCCTGTGCCTTTTCAACAAGGGTAACGATATCACCCATGCCTAGGATACGGTCGGCCATACGCTCGGGGTGGAACACCTGTAGGGCATCCATCTTTTCGCCGGCACTAACGAACTTGATAGGCTTATCGACAACAGAGCGAATGGAGAGGGCCGCACCACCACGGGTATCACCATCGAGCTTGGTTAGGACAACACCGTCGAAGTTGAGCCTGTCGTTGAACTCCTTTGCGGTGTTTACGGCATCCTGACCGGTCATCGAGTCGACAACGAAGAGGATTTCGCTAGGGTTAACCGCTTTCTTGATGTTTTCAACTTCCTGCATCATCGCCTCGTCAACAGCCAAGCGTCCCGCGGTATCGACGATAACCACGTTATGACCGTTATCCTTGGCGAATTTGATGGCATTCTTAGCGATCTCTACCGGATTCTTGCTTCCCTCTTCGGTGTAAACAGGAACTGAGATTTGCTCACCAAGAATTTTCAGCTGCTGGATAGCTGCAGGACGGTAAACGTCGCCGGCAACAAGAAGGGGTTGACGTCCTTTCTTGCTCTTGATGAAAGAGGCAAGCTTACCAGAGAAGGTAGTCTTACCAGAACCTTGGAGACCTGCAATAAGAATTACAGCAGGAGAACCTTTGATATCGATGTCGACCATTTCGCCACCCATAAGCTGTACCAGCTCGTCGTGTACGATTTTGGTCATCATTTGGCCTGGCTTAACGGAGTTGAGCACGTCTTGTCCAAGCGCCTTTTTCTTTACGTCGTCGGTAAAGTTTTTGGCAACCTTGTAGCTAACGTCGGCGTCCAAGAGCGCCTTGCGGATATCTTTTACGGTTTCGGCAACGTTGATATCGGTGATTTTACCTTCACCTTTCAGCAACTTAAATGCCCTGTCTAACCTGTCGGATAAATTCTCGAACATATATTGGTTCTTTTTTAATTACATTTTCAGACTTTAGATTTTAGATGTTAGACTTTAGACTATTCTATTGTCTAGCATCTAATGTCTAATATCTAGTGTCTTCAGATTTACATCTTCTCAGGCACCTCGATTCCCAAAAGGCTCATGCCGCTCTTAATGGTAAGGGCAATTTGCTGAGAGAGGGCAAGGCGCATTTGGCGTATCTCCTCGTTATCCTCCTTGATGATTGGCGAATCGTGGTAGAACTGGTTAAACTCCTTGGCCATGTCGTAGGCGTAGTTCGCAATGATAGCTGGCGAGAGCTGATCGGCTGCTGTTGATACGACTTCTGGGTAAAGGTCGAGCATCTTAATCAGATCGATCTCCTTTTGCGATAGGCAAAGGCTTAGGTTGATTGATGAAGGTGCTTCAGTTCCGGCATCCTTTGCCTTACGTAGCAGCGATTTGATACGAGCGTGGGTGTACTGGATGAATGGGCCAGTATTTCCGTTAAAATCGATTGATTCCTTGGGGTCGAACATCATGGTCTTCTTAGGATCAACCTTAAGGATAAAGTACTTTAGCGCACCAAGGCCAACCATGCGGTTAACGTCGATAGCTTGCTGTTCGGTTAAGCCATCGAGTTTGCCGAGCTCTTCCGACATCTGACGTGCGGTAGATACCATTTCGTCAACCAGCTCGTCGGCATCAACAACTGTACCTTCGCGCGACTTCATCTTACCTTCGGGTAGCTCAACCATTCCGTAAGATAGGTGGGTGATGCTATCTGCCCAGCTAAATCCAAGCTTTTTAAGCACGAGGCGAAGTACCTGGAAGTGGTAGTTCTGCTCGTTGCCCACAACGTAGATGTGCTCGTCGAGCGTGTACTCGTCGAAGCGCTGGTGGGCGGTGCCTAGATCTTGTGTCATGTAAACCGAAGTGCCATCGCCACGAAGCAGCAACTTTTGGTCGAGACCATCATCGGTAAGGTCAATCCAAACCGAGCCGTCCTCCTTTTTGAAGAATACGCCTGCTTCGAGGCCCTTCATCACAAGCTCCTTACCCAAAAGGTAGGTTTGCGATTCGTAGTAGGTGCGGTCGAAGGTAATTCCAAGGTCGTTGTATGTTTTTTCGAAACCCTCGTAAACCCAGCCGTTCATCGTGCTCCAAAGGTTGATGGTTTCTACGTCTTTAGCTTCCCACTTGCGGAGGAGGTCTTGAGCCTGAAGTAGGATAGGAGCCTTCTTCTTTGCCTCCTCTTCCTCCATGCCGCTTGCTACCATCTCCTTAACCTGAGCGCGGAACTCCTTGTCGAAGCGTACGTAGTAGTCGCCTACAAGGTGGTCGCCCTTTTTACCTGTCGATTCTGGAGTCTCACCATTGCCGAAAAGTTTCCAGGCAATCATCGACTTGCAGATGTGAATTCCGCGGTCGTTGACCAGATTCACCATGTAAACCTTCTTTCCGCTAGCCTTCAAAATCTTCGAAACAGCGTTGCCGAGCAGGTTGTTGCGAACGTGACCTAGGTGTAGAGGCTTGTTGGTGTTGGGCGAAGAGTATTCGACCATGATTGTCTTGCCGCTGTTTGGCTCTGCAATCCCATAGTTAGGTGTTGCCAACGCCTGATTTAGGCGATCAGCCCAGAATTCAGGGGTAAGAGCAATATTTAGGAATCCTTTAATGACGTTGTATGCTGATACTTCCCGAACGTTAGCCAAAAGGTATTCGCCAATTTCCTTTCCGATAGCCTCGGGCGACTTTCTGGCGAGTTTTACAAAAGGGAACACAATTAGGGTATAGTCTCCCTCAAAATCCTTCTTGGTCTTTTGGATTTGAATATGCGATGCGGCGATTTCGTTTCCATAAAGCGCCTGCGCTCCTGCAAGACACCAATCCGAAATGATTGATTCAACGTTCATTCTATATGTGCAAATTAAATGTAGTGTGCAAAGATATAAAGCCGAGCCTATAATTAAAATTAATAGTTGGAAGTTTGTGCATTTTATTCGCAAGAAAAGCCTCTTTAAGGGTAGTTTAACGTTGGGCTTCCATCAACTTTAATGCTGGTATAGGTGTTAGGATAGAGAATTCATCGATCTTTACAATATTTCCTTTTGGTCGCTTTTGTGATTCGATAGACATGTTACACGATACAACTATAATCTGCATATGAGAAAGCTAAGGCTATACATTGCCGCATCGCTCGATGGCTATATTGCCAGCGAGAATGGCGGTTTAGAGTGGCTGTACGAGGTTCCAAACCCCGAGAATATCGATCATGGGTACCATGATTTCTTCAAATCTATTGGTACGGTTATCATGGGCATGAACACTTATAGAACCATCATCAGCTTTGGTGTCGACTGGCCCTATACCGGGAAGCAATGCTACGTGTTTACCTCCACACAGGGTGTAGAACCCGATGGTAACGTAACCTTTGTGAGCGATGATGCCACCCGGTACGTCGAAGCGCTAAAGGAGCAGGAGGGGAAGGATATCTGGCTTCTTGGAGGAGGCCTCTTTAACGCCTCGATGCTAAGGGCAAACCTGATTGACGATATCATGGTTTGCGTTGCACCTGCCATTGTTGGTAAGGGGATTAAGCTCTTCGAGGGGTTGGATGGCGAGGTTCCTCTATCGTTGGTAAAGAGCAGGGTGTTCGATACCGGAATGGTTCTTTTGGAGTATCGGGCGAGGTAGCATTTCGAACAGAACCGCTATCTTTACCAAGAACAATGCCTAACGGATATGACAACCAGCATAAAGGAAACCAAATTTGATTCGTTCGACTGGATTGACCTCGTTTCGCCAACCAACGAAGAGCTGCAGGAGATAACTGCCCAGCATAAGCTCAACTACTTTCTGGTGTCCGACAGCATGGAGCCGGGACACCTGCCCAAAATTGAGCAGCACGACGGCTTCACCTTTATCATCCTCCGCGCCTATACCGCACGGCTCGAGGATAACGTCACCACGGTTAACGAGCTGTCGGGGAAGGTTGCCTTCTTTATTAAGGATGGCCTCCTGATTACGGTGCATCGATCTAGCTTCCCCTTTCTTTTGGACATCGAGGATAAGCTGGATTCGTCAATCGACATTCACCAGCTGGTAATACACATCTTTAACCACATTGTAGACTCCTACATTGGGCCGGCCAGCTGGCATGCCAACCATATCGACGAGATTGAGAAAATAATCTTCCTGAAGGATCTAAAGCGGGTGTCGCAGGAGGATTTGTACTACCAGAAGGCAGAGCTCCGCATCAGCCGGAAGCTGTTGATGCTTACCCAGGCGGTGCTGAATCAGTATGCCATCCAGCAGGAGCACCAAACGGCGCTACAGGATGTTAAGGATTCGCTGGTCCGGCTAATTTTAGAGTACGAGGAGGCGCTGGAGGATAGCAGCAGCTTGATGAATACCTATCTCACGCTTACTGCCCAACGGAGTAACGACGTCATGAAGCTGCTCACCATCTTCTCGGCATTCTTCCTGCCGCTAACGTTTATTGTGGGCGTTTACGGGATGAACTTCGAGGTGATGCCCGAGCTGAAGTGGCGCTACGGCTACCTCTTTGTGGTGCTGCTTATGCTGGCGATATCGCTGATAACGTATCAGTGGTTTCGGAGGAGAAAAATCCTTTAGAATAGGGGGTAGGGAATCGAAAGAAAAGCCCCGAAGGGGCGAAACCTTAATAACTTCGGGATTTCAATAAAAGGAGGTAGTCTGGAACGATCTAACATTTATGTAGTTTTTTAATGAGTTCTTATTTCGGAAAACAGAAAGCAAAAAAGGCTGCCCTTTACTATTCTGGATTGCTTTTTTGGTCGTCTTCAGCACTAAATTTTATATCGTTGTAGACAACCTAGGGTAGCTTCACCTTATTTATGGTGAATTCCATACTGGAGATATCTCCCTTTGCTTCGTTTATGCGTGAGTTGGTGTAGTATAAGTACCCGCTATGAATGCTGAAGGTATCAGCCCATTTTACCGCTTCACCTTCTAGCAAAGTCCTAATCTGCTTCCTATCTGGTGTTATATACTCAATTTTGTTATTCTCTAAATCTCCATAGTAAAGATTCCCTTTTTCGTCCATAATCATTCCGTCGGGTGCTGCTGTTTTCATCATAAAAGGTTTTGCCTTTTCCAATTTTCTAGGGTCGAGCAATGTGCTAATCTCAATCCCATAGAGGGTATACCCTGAAAGAGCGTGAAAGTACAGAATATCGTTACGAGCATTCAGCTCTATTCCATCCGAATGAACGGTGAAGGGCATCCTAGCACCGTTAAATGTAAGAAAGTTAACCTCTGCTTTGGTAAAGGGATGGTTGTCAAGTACGCGAGTAAACAGGCCCTTCTTAGTATCCAAAATGATAATACCAGGCTCTCCAGAATCAGTAAAATAGATAAGGTTTCGTTTGTTGTCGATTCTCAAATCGTTAACATAGGAGGTTGAATGGACTGCGCTAGAAGGGAAGTTGTAAGTTTTCACCAGCTTGTCGCTCTTCAAATCGAACACAAACAGCCGTGGTTGAGTAATTATACCCTTAAATAAAGGATTAGCCGTATCAAGAATGTACAGCATGTCACCATTGGCAACAACCGACTGAACCCCAATAAACGAGCTGTCTGCCGGCGGCCCAACTTCCCACCTATTTAAGCCTACGTTTGGATATGGCTTATAGCTCCCATCTTTCATTACCTCCACTACAGAGAATGGTACGCCCATTCTCCACCTTGGAAAGTTGGCAAATATTCTCCCCTTATTGCTAACGGTAATACCCGTAACCTGTATACCTTTAAAAGAGGCGACCTTAATAACCTCGCGGCTCTGTGAGCTTGCAACTACGGTCTGCATTGCAATAATGGCTACTAAAACAATTCGTTTCATATGCATCTGTTTAATTTTAGCATTGCGGGATTTTATATTACCCGCAATGCCAGCTGATCATCCTGCCAGTTAAACCTTATTCTAGGTTACTTTTTACCGTTGAGTAGCTTAACCATTTCTAGCGCAACTCCTTTTGCCGAGGCTGGATTTTGGCCTGTCACTAGGAGTCCATCTACAGTAACGTGGGGCTGCCACATCTCCGAGTTCTCGAACTTAGCACCACGCTTGCGCATTTCGGTTTCAAGCATAAATGGCACCACAGTTTCCATCTTAAGTGCCTTTTCTTCGGCATCGGTAAACGAGTTTACCCTCTTACCTTCTACCAGGTACTTGCCGTTGCTCAGCTTCACGTTTACCAAACCCGATGGTCCATGGCAAACGGCTCCTACAACACCATTCTTCTCATAAATTTGACGGGTTAACCTCTGTAGTTCCTTGTTATCGGCAAAATCCCACATGGTTCCGTGCCCTCCGGCAAAGTATATGGCTACGTAATCACGAACCTTAACCTCTGAAGGCTTAAGGGTATTCGATATCTTTGCCTTATAGGTTGCATTTTCCCAGAATGCCTTGTTAACTGGGTCGCTCAGGTCGAAGCCATCTACAGGTGCCTCACCACCCTTGGGGCTAACAAAGTCGATCTCATAACCGGCATTTACGAGTACTTTCCAGGCGTGGGATACCTCGCTTAGGTAGTAGCCCGTTTTTTCCCCAGTCGAACCCTTCTCGCTGTGGCTCGTAACCACAAACAAAACCTTCCCCTTTGCCGCCTTGCTTCTGTTCGAAAGTGCATCGGCTTGGTTGACTGTCATAAGCAGCATGGCTGCCAGCACAAAAAATCCAAAGACTCTTTTCATATTGCTACTATTGTTGGTTAATAAGTTGAAGTAACGCCTCTCCGACTCCTTTTGCCGATGCCGGGTTTTGTCCGGTTACTAGCCTGTCGTCTACCGCTACGTGAGGCTCCCTCAATCCCGATGACTCAAACAGTACTCCACGCTTTTTCATCTCAGTTTCGAGCATGTAGGGTACAATCTTGTCGAGATTTATAGCGCGTTCCTCTGCATCAGTAAACGTATTTACACGCTTACCCTTTACGAGGTTGTCTCCATTGCTTAGGCGAACGTTAAGCAAGCCTGCAGGTCCATGGCAAACAGCACCAACATAACCTCCGCCCTCGTAAATTTGTTTAGTAATTTGCTGCAATTCTGTGTTGTCTGCAAAATCCCACATGGTGCCATGTCCACCTGCATAGTATATGGCAACGTATTGATCCACATCTACATCACTTGGCTTTAGCGTGTTCTGAATTTTCGAGCGATACTCATCGTTATCCCAAAATTTCTTGTTTATGGGATCGGTAAAGTCAAAACCCTCACCGGGGGCTTCACCTCCCTTTGGACTAACAAAGTCAATTTCTAAGCCTGCATCATGAAGTACGCTCCATGTATGAGAAACTTCTCCAAGGTAGTATCCAGTAGGCTCTCCTGTAGCGCCCTTAACGCTATGGCTACTTACCACAAATAACACTTTCTTCATTATCAACGAAATTTTAATGCAAACGGCACCATATTATTGCCACTCTAATCCTATTTCTTGTTGGCGCCTTCATCAAGAGGAGGAGCGACGCTATCACCTTTTGCTATGTTTGTACTATAATATTTATAGTTGCAAAACTAAGTATAGCATATTATCTTTGCAATAACTATCCAAAAGGATAGGTTGAAGCTTATGGCGTTAAAGTGTGTTAGCGAACTGTATAGTATTGATGGTAAGTTATATCCATGTACCACGAGCATTACCATGGACATAATTGGGGGTAAGTGGAAAACGGTAATACTTTACCATCTTCGCGATGGAAAAAAAAGGTATAATGAGCTGCGAAAAACGCTACCAGTAGTTACCGAACGAACCCTGAGCCTACAGCTGAAGCAGCTCGAGGAGGATGGGGTCGTAACCCGTATGGTGTATACGTCCAAGCCTCCTCTAAAGGTCGAGTACGAGTTAACCGAGTTCGGTAAATCGCTTATCCCGCTCCTTGATGCCATTGCTCAGTGGGGCGAAATGGTTGCCGATCAGCGCGCAACTGTGGTTAAGATTGCTGATGCACTATAAAAATAGCCATAGCGCTTAAGCTATGGCCAATCTAATGGAATGTAAACTCTAAAAGTTATACATTTTGTTTTTTCATACAGTACTATCTCAGGTTTGCAAAGGGATAGTCGGTATATCCGTTGGATGTGCCTCCAAAATAGGTTAGCCTATTGCCTTCGTTAAGCGATAGGTTATTTTGCAGGCGGTAGGGAAGGTCGGGATTTGCAATAAAAGGTCTGCCAAACCCTACCATATCAGCCAAGCCGGAATCAATCATCTTTTCGGCTCGCTCCTTAGTATACTTTCCTGCATAGATTATTACGCCTGAAAACAGATTTCGCAGTTCCTGCTTAAACGTTAACGGCATTTCTGGGGCATCATCCCAATCTGCTTCGGCAATATGGATGTATCCGATTCCGATTTCGTTAAGAATTCTTGCTGCTGTAAGGTAGGTTTTGCTTGGATTCCGATCAACAGTTCCTTGCAGCGTTGTAAATGGAGCTAGCCGGATTCCCACTTTTTCTTTTCCAATTGCATCGGCAACGGCTTCGGTAACCTCCCTCATAAATCGTAGCCTATTCTCTAATGCACCACCATACTCATCAGTTCGCTGATTGGATTCAGAATCAATAAACTGGTTGATTAGGTACCCATTAGCAGCATGTATTTCTACACCATCAAATCCTGCTGCTATGGCATTTTGGGCTGCTTGGGCATACTGTTTTATGATTACCCTAATTTCTGGAATGCTTAGTGCTCTTGGCATAGAGTGCTGAACCATTTCACCTGTTCCTGCCTCAGGGCCTCTATCTTCAGGATCGATAAATACTTTTACGCCCTCTGCCCGTAAGGCCGACGAAGAAACAGGTGCTTGATTGTTGGGTTGTAATGAATTGTGGGATACGCGGCCAACATGCCAAAGCTGTGCATATATAATTCCTTCTTGGGCATGCACGGCCTTGGTCACCTTTTTCCATCCATCAATTTGTTCTGGAGTGTAAATTCCAGGGGTCCATGCATAGCCCTTACCTTGCTGGCTGATTTGTGTTCCTTCCGATACAATTAGTCCCGCAGAGGCTCGCTGAGCATAGTATTCGGCCATTAGCTCATTGGCAATATCCCCTTTGCTTGCCCTCGAGCGTGTCATTGGGGGCATTACAATTCGATTCTTGGCAATCTTATCGCCAATTTTAATCTCGTTAAATAGCTTCATATCCTTCGTTTTAAATTTTTGTTCAATGGACAAGTTGTTTACCTTCTGTTCATAAAGCAGCTGTTTGGTGTTGTTTCGCTGCATTTGTTGCACGATATGCATCTTGGCATATAGCTGCTATTCCCTTTCCACTTCAAGGGTAGGTCTGGCTCCGAAAGTAATGGACGACTTATGGAGAAGTATTCAATATTGCTACTATTTAAGATCTCCTGTACCAAGGGGAGGTTTCTGTTGCCTCCCATCAGTATTACAGGTGCCTTTACTCTATCAGCAATTATGCTTGTCGCATTCTTGTAGTACGACTGGTTTTCTAGTTTACTAATGCGTTTACGTGCTGGTCCAATGCCCTTGCCCGATGATTCATTAGTTCCGCTAACTTCGAATGCATCTACCCCTAGGCTATCCAGATGCTCTATGACTTGTAGGGCTTCATCAAAGGTTAATCCCTCGCCTTCGTCCATAAAATCATCGTGGTTAATTTTTACCAGAATAGGGTATTCGGCTCCAACACGTGTTCGAACCTCTTTATATACTTCATAAATTATTCGGGCACGGTTGTGTATTGCACCTCCATATTCATCTGAACGTCGGTTGTAGTATGGTGTCAGGAACTGGCTAAGTAGGTATCCATGTGCTGCATGTAGCTGTACCGCATCAAATCCGGCTTGCTTAGCACGATATGCGGCATTGCCAAAGCTCTTTGCTACATGCTTTATGTCTTCATGCGACATCTCTCGTGGTGTAATTCTGGTCACCCTGTTTTCGATAGCAGAGGGGCCTATGAAGTCTAATCCGGTTCTATCGCTAATATGACTTTGAGATCCACCAACTGCAAGCTGTAATGCTGCTTTGGCTCCACCCTTTTGGATGGCGCTGGACAACCTACTTAATCCTTCTAAAAAAATATCACTATAGGATCCAATCATTCCATTATTGGGTCTGTCGTTTTCTAAGACCGTTGCATAGCCTGTAATTACCAATCCTGAGCCTCCATTACCTAGTGCTTCATAGGTTTTTATTAGATTCTCGGCTACAAGCCCATCGCTATTGGCCATTTTCATCCATAAGGCCGATCGGACGATCCTATTTTTGAGAACCATGCCATTTATTTGCGTGCTTTCAAAAATCTCTTTCATGCTGTATAACAATTCCGTTTTTTTTCTCTGATGCAAAGGAACTATGTTGACATGTATAATAAAAATAGTTTAATTTATGGCTTTGTATTATTATAGTAATACTATTGAACATGGTAAACTACGAATGGTATCGAACATTTAAGGCCATATACGAGAGTGGCACTCTGACAGGTGCAGCACAAGTGCTATTCGCATCTCAGCCGGGTGTTAGCCTTCATCTCAACTCGCTTGAAGCGTATGTGGGGTTTAAGCTTTTCGAAAGAAAGGCTCGCAGAATGATTCCAACCGAACGAGGTAAGGTCCTTTATGCTTTTCTTCAGGAACCATTATCAAGGCTCGAAGAGGCTGAAAAAGTCTTTAAAAGATCTACCAACGATGCAACTCCAACCGTAAGCATTGGAATGTGTTTTGAAACCTTTCAGTACAGCCTGGAAAAGCACATCAGCTCACTTCCATTTAACCTGGTTGTACAGTTTGGTCATTACATCGATCTGCTCGAAAAACTTGAGAAAGGGATCGTCGATATAGTAATTACCCCGAATAAAGATGAATCTCGGCCAATACTCTTTGAGCCCTTCTCGGAGGAACGGATAGCCTTGATTTGCGGTAGCAATACTATTACCGATGGGTTTATCGAACTCATTAAAAGTAAAAACCACGAAAACATTCAACTCTGGTTAAAGCAGCAGAAATGGTTTGGCACAACAGGCGAGATGGAGCATCTTAATCAGTTTTGGCAGGCAAACTTTGCCCAGCGTCCCAATTTTAGGCCCAACTTTATTGTCCCTAACATCAACTCAATAGTTCGATGCCTATCGTCTGCCAGTGGTTTAGCTGTTATTCCGACTTTCTTGTGTAAAAAGGAGGTTGAGAATGGGCAAATATCTATTCTTTGGGAAGGGTATGCTCCTTACGTAAACACCATTTATTTCGCTACGGTAAAGGGTTGTGTAAGGCAACACGAAATAGAAAGCATAAAGGGCATTCTTCGGGAGGAAATGTAGCAAATAATACTCCCAAAGTTGCGCTTGAGCCCACCTTATGTTAAAGTAGATGTAGTAATTCTGAGTCAGATCAGTGTTCTCTCATCGTAGAATTACCTTAATCTAGTGTAGATTTAGGTAAAACTGAGTTAGATCAGTGTTCTCTCATCGTAGAATAACTTTAATCTAGTGTAGACTTAGGTAAATCTATGTCAGATTAGTGATCTCTCATCGTAGAATTACCTTAATCTAGCGTAGATTTAGTAATTCTGAGTCGGATTAGTGATCTCTCATCGTAGAATAATCTTAATCTAATGTAGATTTAGGTAAAACTGAGTTAGATTAGTGTTCTTTCATCATAGAATAACCTTAATCTAGTGTAGATATAGGTACATCTGAGTCGGATTAGTGATCTTTCAACTTAGAATTATTCTAGGGCTAGGCAAATTTAAAGGCAAAGTTCAGCTACGCTGAATTCAACTTTTCTAAATAGCTTTCGCCAAACCGTTATACGGAGTAGCAAAAAAGCAAAGCGCAGCCCTGGTGGAGGCTGCACTGGTGTATGGTTTTGGTTGGTTTGGCGATTGATGGCGGTCTTAGACCGCTTTTTAAGTTCGACGGCAATGCAACCGAGCAACGCGAGCTCAGCGTTAGCTAAATGCCACAGAGCCCCGTGCGTTTTAATTAGACTAAGGTTAGCGAGAGGATATTTAGTATCTCTATTTTTTACATTGCGAGAAGCATCATGTCTATTCGAAAACAGGAGAACTCCAATATAGAGCTCTTTAGTGATCATTGTGTTGGTTTAAAACACTACAAATTAGTAGTTCAATAGGCAACAGTTTTACTAAAGCTAGATCTAAAATGAAATACAATCTGCTGAAAATGGTGCAATTCTGTTGTTCCTATATCTATTTAAACCATTACGTTGCCTTTTTATAATAGACAGTATGCTTTGTCGCTCTTCTTTAATTACCAATTTATTGTAGTCCAACTACGAACTGCATGGGTAACATCCTGCATCTTCATGTTAAGTAAACATTAAGCAACTCTTCACAAATTTTCCATTCTGCTTATAATTTTTATTAGTTCACGGATAAAGTTGAAGTTAACCAAAACAAAGAATCGAAATAGGTGTTTGTCTGTTATAATCAAAGATTCACGCGTGCATGGGTAAGGGATTTTTCACTTTAATATATATGACATTTCAGTTGTCGATAAATTACAGTTAACCCATTGTTAACATTGAGTTAATACTTGTTTTTTATCGAATTGTAATTTTACATTCAAATTTTGAATACAATGGATAACGTTCTTTTGATTATTGTTACCGTATTGTTGCTGCTATCCATCTTAGATCTGGTTGTTGGGGTAAGTAACGATGCCGTAAACTTTCTAAACTCGGCCATAGGCTCTAAATCAGCACCTCGCTATGTCATTATGATTATAGCATCATTAGGAATTCTTTTAGGGTCTGTTTTCTCGGGAGGAATGATGGAGGTTGCTCGAAAGGGGATTTTTCATCCTCAGGAATTCTACCTAATGGAAATAATGGTCATTTTTCTGGCCGTAATGCTCACCGATGTTATTCTGCTCGACTTTTATAACACATTTGGCCTACCAACCTCTACCACGGTTTCTCTAGTCTTCGAATTGCTTGGTGCTGCGGTTGCCGTATCGCTTTTTAAGATTGCCAATACCGATGCTACACTTGCAGATCTAACCCAGTACATAAATGCAGGAAAGGCGCTCGCCATCATCTCGGGAATATTCATTTCTATTGCGGTAGCATTTATAGCGGGAGCAGTTACCATGTACGTTACCCGTCTGATTTTTACCTTCAACTATAAAAAAACATTCAAATACCTTGGATCCATATGGGGCGGCATAGCCTTAACCGCAATACTTTATTTTATAATAATGAAAGGGATTGTTGACTCATCGGTGTTTAATCCCGAATTTATAGCCTACATAGAATCGAATACTTTAACTATTCTAGGTCTTTCATTTATAACCCTAACCCTAATCTTCCAACTATTTATATCGCTATTCAACTTCAACCTACTTAAGTATATCGTACTTGCTGGTACATTTGCGCTTGCGCTTTCGTTTGCAGGAAACGACTTGGTTAATTTTATTGGGGTTTTCATGGCAGGACTAAAATCGTACCAAATATACCTTACCTCTGGTGTTCCTGCTGGACACCTCATGATGGGTGAATTGGCACAACCGGTTTCGACCAATGCAATTTACCTTGTTATCGCCGGGGCCATTATGACAATAACGCTTTGGCTATCGAAAAAGGCACGTACGGTTACCGAAACTGAGATAGGCTTGGCACGGCAAGATTCAGGATCCGAAAAGTTTGGTTCTACAAGTATATCCAGGGGCATTGTAAGAGGTGCTCTCAATGCCAATGCATCCATAGAAAGGGTTCTTCCCCAAAAGGTGAAAAAGTTTATCTCCTCACGCTTTAACGTAGAAGAGCAACATAAGTCAAAAAAGCATGACGCTTCGTTTGACATGCTTCGAGCATCCGTAAACCTCACTGTTGCAAGTATCTTGATATCCTCGGCAACATCGCTAAAGTTACCTCTTTCTACGACCTACGTTACCTTTATGGTTGCAATGGCTTCATCGCTATCCGATCGTGCCTGGGGGCGCGAAAGCGCGGTTTACCGCGTAACCGGCGTGCTTACGGTCATTTCGGGATGGCTATTTACGGCGCTCATCGCATTTACGGCATCGTTGGTTGTTGCCCTTTTCCTTTCGTGGACCGGCGTCATCGGCATATTTATTATGATTGCGATTGCTGTATTCTTCATCCTAAAATCGAATAAAATCCACAACAAAAAGCTTAAAGAAGAGACTGAAAGCAACATCCCGCTGGATATGAAGGAAGAGGCCGTGGTAAAGCGCTGTGTAAACGAGGTAAACAAGGCTTTACGAAACATTGTGGTTATCTACAACGAGACCATACATGGCCTTTCGAACGAGGATCGCAAGTTGCTCAAAAAGCTGAATAATGATGTGGAGGAGATCTCCTTTGAGACCAAAAAGTACAAGGCAAACCTCTACCATACGCTAACGCAGCTGCAAAGCGATTCCATAGAAACGGGCCACTACTACGTTCAGGTAATTGACTACCTACGCGAAATTGCCCATTCGCTTAGCTTTATTACCAAACCCGCATTCGACCATATCGACAATAACCATAAAGGACTACACAAGGATCAGGTGGTAGAACTTAAATCCATTAACTATGAAGTGTCGGCCCTATTCAGCGATATTACCCGCGCTATTAACGAGCAAACGTTCGACGAAATACCCGACATCATTAAGAAACAGCAGCAGGTTATTGAACTGCTAAACGTGGTCCGCAAAAAGCAGATTAAGCGTATAAAGAACGGCGAGGCAACGACCCGAAACAGCAACCTTTACCTGGGCATTCTGAACGAAACGAAGAATCTGCTACTCCAAACCATCAACCTGCTTAAGGCAGAACGTGATTTTATTGTAAAAGATACGGAGATGGAAAAAGACGCAGATCTTGTGGTTGAGAACTACTAGGCTCAACCAATTTCTATAAAAAAGGGGTCAACATACTGTCGACTCCTTTTGCTTTTAAACATTATCGGCAAAAAAGGGTTTATTGCAATAGCGCTACAGAATGGCGCTTCCTAACATTAATCGTACCTATTATGAAGAAAGTTCTTATACTCGTAGTAAGCCTAGCTCTTACTTTCGTTGCGGCAAGCGCACAAGAAGGACAGGTTAAACTGAAATACAGCTATGCCGATCTTGAACCCTACATCGATTCGACCACCATGCGCATACACTACTCGGCGCATCATGCGGCATATGCGACCAACCTTGTAAAGGCTCTAGAAAGTTACCCCGATTTGAAGTCAATGCCGCTAATGATGCTGCTGCGCAACATAGGAACGCTGCCCCAGCCCATACAGCAAGCTGTGCGCAATAACGGTGGTGGCGTTTACAACCACAATCTGTTCTTTGATGTGCTTACACCTGCCTCGAAAAGCGTAATGCCCGATGAACTTAAGCAGATCATCGAGAAGCAGTACGGTAGCCTTGAGGCCTTTAAGAAGGAGATGGAAAAGGCAGCGCTATCGCGCTTCGGATCGGGCTGGGCATGGCTGCTGGTACTGCCCGATGGTAAGCTTACCATTACAACAACGGCCAACCAGGACGCCCCATTCATGGATGTAGCCCTAACCGAAGGGTATCCCATCTTCAACATCGACGTGTGGGAGCACGCCTACTACCTCAAGTACCGCAACAAGCGCGGCGACTACCTCGCCAACCTCTGGAAGGTGGTAGACTGGAAGCAGGTGTACAGCAACTACCTTAGAGCCATTGGCGAGTAGCGGAATCCTCCTCCATTATGAAGAGCAAAATGCGAAATAGCCTTGCATGAGGTAATGCAAGGGCTAAAAACGAATTTTTGGTGCTTGAATGACCTCATGCAAGCACCAAAAACGTAGTTGCAGGCCTTGAATAACCTCATGCAAGCATAAAAAAAGTATTTGGAAGGCTTGAATGGCCTCATGCAAGCACTAAAAATGCATTTGTAGGGCTTGAATGACCTCATGTCACCCCTACCGCCTATTTCCTGAACGGATAAGCCACCCCTCCAACCCTTAATATGAGGCTACCGGCTTCTCCCCCCACAATGCATGCGCTGCTGTAACTTTTCGCAAAGCAAACCGTCGTAAGGTATACGAACGGCCAACTAGCACTTTTCCCAACTTTACATGGTTGATATTTGGCCTATAGTTCTACTTTTGCAGCTCAAATACCATTAACACATGAAGATTACATTTAAGCTTATACTCTTTGCGCTCGTTCTAACATTTACGTCATGCATTAAGGAGGAGTTTGGTCCCGGTGATGTAACCGCAGTAAATCGTATAGGAATTGGCTACTTTGACAAGTTGAAGGTAGAAGATGGCTTCCAGGTAGAAGTTGTAAGAGGCAGCCATATAGAGGTTGTTGTAGAAGCCCCAGATGGCTACCAGGATAACATACATACCGATATAAACGGAGTTGGCGAACTATGCATCTTCCTCGATAATGCAATAATGCCTCAATATGTTAAGCACAAACGGGTACTAATAACGATGCCGCTGCTTCGCTCCATCACGGCCTGGGGAGGCTCCGAGGTATACACAACAGGTATCTTTAATCCATCGAAGTTCAAAATCGATGCTGATGGGGGCAGCTACGTGGAAACCAACATCGCTACCGACGAACTGAGCGTAATAGCTAGCGCTGGCTCCGATGTAAAACCTTACGGCGAAGCAGGCATCCTATATGTAGAAGAGCTCTCTGGTAACAGCAAACTCTACGGCTTTAGGCTGCTCACCAGCCACAGCGACTTAAACCTAAAGGGAGGCAGCGAGGCTCAGGTAACTGCCGTAAACAAGCTGGTAGTTACAGCATCGGAGGCAAGCATCGTGAAGTATGCAGGCCATCCCAATATTGTGCATTCGCTAACTGGAGGCTCTCAGCTTATTGACGCCAACTAGAAGGTTATGTTTTAAAGAATAAGACGAAGCGGACATCTAGGAAACTTCTAGATGTCCGCTTCTTTATTTCATGTACGAATGGAAATGCTTTTTGCAGCAAAGAATGGTATTGAGTATTCCTCCCTGATGAACCTTCTGCAATATGCTGAAAGGGTGCTGAATGAAAGAGACATGACAGGCTGTAGTTAACTATCTGAAATAGCCATGGAAAATCCTTCTTAGGGAACAGACGGTAGCGAATAGTGTGCCGATTGTTTCCCCAATAGGGTTGACCGGCGCAGATGGGTTATACGGGCACCTAAACCTCGTTAGGGTCAGTAATCACTCTTCCTTAGACTCGGTTCTTGTACTTGTGAAAGAGGTGGTACGAGTTGGTGATTCTGCACTACGCTGTTTTACGCGTTCCAGCAGCCATGCGCCTTGAGGATGGAGAACAGTTTGTCGTGCCCCCACTTTTAGCCCTACGGCATCAAAGGAAGCGTATAGTGTCCTATAAAGCTTTTGGATTCCCGCCCTGGGCTGCTCCATCCGATCCTCCTTTACGGGTTCTACGACCTCTAGGTTGGAATCTAGCGCCAGCCTGTCGATGTCCTTCTTGATCAGCAGTTCCTTGAGTTGTTTGAAGGGTCTTAGTCTGGGGCGTTTCGTATAGGGCTTCCACGATTATTCAGGTATTTTTTAGATCTTTCCGGTAGTACCGCCTAATCCACTCATTAATGGTCGTACGGTTTACGTCGTAAATATAGCCAAGTTGCTTCTTGGAGTTCTTTCCCGTACTAAGTTTTGCTGGTTTTCCACATTCGACAGTACAATACTGTATTACCCCCTTGCGGAACGAGATGACGAATTCGAGGCATGCCTAGTGGTTGTTGGTAAAGTAGGCAAACTGCTTTAGATTTAGTTTGTAGCTCTCTTGGTAGATTTTAAAACTGGGTTTGAGGTGGACTTGCCACGAGATTTCATGAATTGGTAGGTTTCGGTTAGATTCATGGCTGTTAAATGAAAAATGAAGGGGTGAAGGATGAAAAATTTTTGGGGTAGGAAATGGTGGAGTAGTAATAGTAAAAATTGTTTTACTTTTTGTGCTCTTGGCTTTACGTATATATAGAAGAGCACGACAATTGGTTGTTTTTGTGTCATGATCCTTACATTTTTTGTTTTACAAGCTAAAAATAGTGGCGAATGACCATAAATCGAACTAAAACAGCCCAAATTTTGCGATATAAGCAGCAATGCTACAATAGCATAGGGTCAGATCGGTGAACTGTTTAGGGTGTAAAAAGAGAGAGTTCACCGAATCGGTAACTTTTAATTTGGGAATTGGGGTGGATTTTTAGAATGGGGTAAAAACATAAAATTCTGTAAACCATTCGATTTACAGAACTTTGTTGTGCTTTGATGTTGTGGTCTGCGGAGAGGGAGGGATTCGAACGTTATTTGTAAAAGGTTGATGGTTAGCGCTCAGTTGGGGTTTGTTTTGGGTTACGCACCGATTTTGAGGCTTGAATTTTGGGCGTTTTTAGTGGTGCTACCTCTTAGGTTACCGTTAAAATTAACCTATTTGAGATAGGGTTCGATTGTGTCCTCGGGAATGCCGGTAAAGGAGGCGAACTCGTGAATGGTGATGAACTGGTGCTCGTCTTTCTGGTTTGCTCTGCGGATCTTGCTGAGCAGCATCCGTCCGTAACGCTCGCTCTTGCCCGTTATGAGCTGGATGTCCTTGGGGTAAATGACTACGCGTGCCTGCTTCATTTTGGCCTATGCTTTATGTCAGTTTGATGTATGGTGCATCTCTGGCTTATCCGTGGACTTGCCTATACCAAAGGTACAAAAAAACGGGCTACCCGATTCGGAAGGATGGGTAATAATGCGGCCATAATGACCAGTATCGGAAGTGGTTAATTTCAATTCTTGCCTATGCGTTGTAGCTTGCCCCTGTTCACCAAAATTTTTTAGGTTATGGCAAAACAAGAAGGACTGATTAAGCTGAAGGGTAAAATCGGGGATTTTTCCTTCTACAAGAGCAAGGATGGTCATCTTGCCCGCATGAAGGGCGGCGTGGATGCGGAGCGCATCAAGAACGACCCAGCGTTTGAGCGTACGCGTGAGAACGGGGCCGAGTTTGGCCGTGCCGGCAAAGCTGGCAAGCTGCTGAGGGATGCGCTGCGCAACTTCATCAGAAACGGCTCTGACAGCCGTATGACTAGCCGTCTAACGGGTGAGATGATGAGGGTGGTAAAGGCCGACGCCACGAGCACGCGAGGCCAGCGCAACGTGCTGGATGGCGAGCTGGAGCTACTGGAGGGATTTGAGTTCAACAGCAACGCCAAGCTGGGTACGAGCTACTTCAGAAAGATGGCCTCAACGATTGACCGCGCCGAGGGTAAGGCAACCGTAAGCTTTGGGGTGATCACACCGAATGCAGACTTTGGGGCACCGGAAGGTGCAACCCACGTGAAGCTGGTATCGGGTGTGGCCAAGGTAGACTTTGAGGCGGGCACCTTTGAGGTAAGCGAGGCGCAGCCCTACCAGGTTAGCTTGGCAGCTGCAGAGCCCACCAAGGATGCGGTATCATTGAGCAGCACCTTTGCCAAGGCGGAGACCAAGCCGCTTTTCCTGGTGCTGGGTATTGAGTTCTACCAGCAGGTTAACGGTGAGCTCTACTCGCTAAAGAACGGGCAGTATAACTCGGTATCGCTGGTTAAGGTATCCGGCCTAGCGCAGCCTCAACCTTAATCCTTCAGGAGATGGAGAGTTCGGCACCCTACTTCTACGCCCTGATCTCGGTGCTGCTGGCCGTTGTAGCCTACTTCCTGCGGCAGCTGCTTGCTGACTTTAAGCGGGTAGAAAAGGATGTGACGGAGGTAAAGTCGACCATGGCG
Organism: Acetobacteroides hydrogenigenes; assembly: GCF_004340205.1. Classification (NCBI taxonomy): domain Bacteria; kingdom Pseudomonadati; phylum Bacteroidota; class Bacteroidia; order Bacteroidales; family Rikenellaceae; genus Acetobacteroides; species Acetobacteroides hydrogenigenes. The sequence goes on along the minus strand of NZ_SLWB01000011.1, from coordinate 17,693 downwards.
CTGATTAAGGCGGAGTTTAAGGGGATCAACGAGCTAATGAACCAGCGGATTGAGTTTCTGGAGCGCCGGATTCACCACCTCGAAACAATCATCTTTAAAACGAACGAGCATGAAGGGAAATGAGATGAGCCTGGCCAAACGTGCAGCGGCTCCTACCCCCAAGTTCTTTAAACGGGTTCGCACCATTGGGCTTTGCCTAGCCGCCGTGGGCGGTGCGATTATAGCCAGCCCGATTGCGCTACCAGCAGCTGTTGTAACCATTGCGGGCTACATTACCCTAGCGGGTGGCGTTATGTCGGCGGTTGCCCAGGTGTCGGTTGATGGCGAATAGTGTATCAAGGATTTAGCCGCAAAAGCGGCAATCCGTAAAACCTTTTAGAAAGAGGATTTCCACGATTGGGAGTCCTCTTTTTTATTGGGATAATCCTCAACATGGCTGATAACAGCGGTAAGGTTGATAGTCTGAACAGAGGTAGCCCTCATCAACCGATAGCGACCAGCCAAGTGAGCGGAGCGCCGGGTCAAGGTTTTTTCGGAAAATACTACCCGAGCCGGAGGCACGAAGGCGAGGGTGGAGATTTTGCGAAAAACCCGCAGGGCTTGACCTTGACGCATAGGCGCGGAACGGCTTACCTTTTCTATCGGTTGGGGAGTGCGGGAATCAAAGACTTTAGATGTTAGACGTTAGATATTAGACTTTAGATATTAGACTTTAGAAGGTAATCGGAAGTTATGCTGAAGTTAAGCGGGAGTTAGACGGAAGAGATATGATAAGATGAAAAATGAAAGGATGAAAAAATAAAGGATTTGGAGGAACTACCCTATATGGAATGCAAATTACTTAAAAGGAACTCTTCTTACGGGGTGAACAAAGGGCGGTTTTGGAGGGGCTAGCCGATGGTTTCAAAGGTGCTGGGGGATTTGGGCAAGGGTGGTGAGGGATGAGCTGATGGGAGGCGCGGAACTGGGTGGCATCTGCGGAGGGAGGCACGAGCGGAGCAGCGACAGCCCGGTGGAGCAACGAGCAGCGGCGAGGCACGAGCCACCTTTGCCGTGGGGTGCCGAGGTGGCGGCTAAAAGGGAGCGCTGCAGCACCGACCGCTGCGAGAGGCTTGCGCGGAACGGGCATGGGCTGGAGCCAGGGAGGAGCGGAAGCGCGAGCGTTGGGCGCTGCCGCAGGCACATGAAGGATGCACTGCCCTAATTACCCCCCTCCAAAACCGCACCGCTGAAAGGGTGGCGGGGAATGCTGTGGCATCTGTATTTCGGGGTGGTGGGCGGGCGAGGGGCTGTTTGGGGGCTATTTTGCATAATGTGATTATAGGACAAAGGCGTAGCCCGGAGCGGAGCGGAGCCCCTTGGGGGTTGTACTATAATATCACGTTATGTTAAAATAGCTTACATTGGCGTAAGCCTGGCGTGAGCAGCAGGGGCCGGGGGAAAGCTGCGCCTTTTTGCTCGGCAACCGCAGCGGAGGGTAGCTGGGATGCCCGAAGGAACGAAGGGCATTGGAGCTGCCTGAAGTGAAGGGTGCCGAATGCAAAAAGCATGACAGGCTGTAGCCAACGGCCCCAAACAGACCCGGGGAGTGTCCTTCGGGAGTAGGGAGTGGTGGGTAGGTAATAGTGGAGTTGGTGCAACTGGTGATTTTTTGCATCTACTTGTACGTATTAATGAAAAAATGGGACAAGTGATAGTTATATGTACAAAATAGTGTATTTTTGGTACATATAATAAAAAAATGGGACAAATAGAACCAAACTATGTACTAGATAACCTTCCTCCAAAGAGAGAGAAGGTTGAAACCATACCAATTTTACGACAGGTAAATAGGGCAACGGCAGCTTTGGCAGAGCTTAAGGGTATTGCTAAGACGATTCCTAACCAGGCGATGCTTATTAATGCAATTGTACTGCAGGAGGCTAAGGGGAGTTCTGAAATTGAAAATATTATTACTACGCAGGATGATCTTTATAAGGCGCTTACTGTGAATAAATCGAATGTTTCGCCAGAGACAAAAGAGGTTGTGAACTATAGAAAAGCGATTTTTAGAGGATTTGAAATAGTTAAGAAACAGGGTTTCCTACGCGTAAATGACATTGTAAGTATACAACAGGAACTGGTGGATAATACGGCAGGTGTAAGAAGCACACCTGGAACAGTTCTGAAAAATGACAAGACGGGGGAGGTGGTTTATACGCCACCACAAGATAAGCGGGAGATTTTTGATCTTCTTACCAATTTCATTAACCACTTTAATGAGCAAGAGCAGGATTTGTCGCCTTTGATAAGCCTTGCCATTCTACACTACCAATTTGAAAGCATTCACCCTTTTTACGATGGAAACGGAAGGACTGGCAGAATACTGAATATCCTGTACTTGATACTGAATGAGCTAATTGACATTCCGATACTGTACTTAAGCTCCTATATTATTGAGCATAAATCGGACTACTACCGATTGCTGAATCAGACCAACAGGACTGGGGTATGGGAGGATTGGATTTTGTTTATGCTTAAAGCGGTTGAGGTAACCTCGCTGCAAACCATAGAGAAAATTAGCCTGATTAGGCAGCTACTCGAGCAGACGGTGATAAGGGTGCAAGAGCATGCTCCCAAGATTTACAAGAAGGAACTGGTTGAGCTGCTTTTTGAGCAACCCTACTCTAAGATTGATTTTGTGGTTAACCGCCTACAGGTTGAACGAAAAACTGCATCGAGATACCTAAAGGAACTTGAGGGAATCGGCGTTTTGGAGTCGGTAAAGGTTGGGCGAGAGACGTTGTACGTAAACAAGGGGTTGATTGATATTTTAAGAGGGTGAGAGGTATCGGTTTCTCTCAACTGAATCAGTATGTATTGAGAACAAAGTTAGAAGTCTTGAAAAAGCGGCTCAAAACAACCTGTAGCCAACGGCCACAAACAGCCACGGGGAATAAAAAAGGCGGATCTCCCAAAGGGAGATACCGCCTACTTGAATAAAAGGACAGTGAAAGTATTTCTAATACAAATAGGAAATCCGACCTAGCAAAGCCTAAGGATGCTGGGGCTTGCGGGAGTGCTTAGCACCTGCCCGTTTACTCCTTTGTACTTATCGAAAGGGTTGTATGCAACGTCCATCTTATCAAGCAGAGGCTCTACCGCAACCTGATGTAGCTGAAGTCCCAAATCCCAAGGATCGAAGCCGAGTACCAAACCCGCCAACTCCTCGTGGCTTAAAGCTGGAATGCCATAACCATTGGCACCGTATACCTTACCCTCCATTTCGGAAATGACATACTGCCAGCGATCGAGGAAGTAGTTGCAACCTGGACAGTTGGTAAGGATAAAGTCGGGATGAAATGGCTCCATGGAATCGAACTTTAATTTGGAATTGCTAACCGAGTATCCCCGATTCGACTTTAGGAGGTACTGCCTAAAGCCAAAACCGCAGCAGTGGCGGCGCTCGGGATAGTCGATCTGCGCCCCCCCCCACTCATCAACAAGACCTACCAGAACTTGTGGAAATTCGGCACCACCAACGCCCTTCTCTGGGAATATCTTGGCGTAGTGACAGCCCACATGGTCTACCACCTTCAAGGGTTCTCCTGTTTGACCATCAACCAATCGATACTTGGCTTTCGCAGCAATCTCCTTCCTAAACTTGTAGATGAGGTCGCTAGAGTGCACCAAGTTCTTGGGTATTTGGAAGGTTCTTCCGGTTGCACGGAGCAGTGCTTGGCGCGCTTCTTCCTCCTTTTCGGGAAAGTGCTTCCAGGTTTCGAGCACCTCGGTGTAGATGCCGAACGAGGTAACGCACGAGCAAACAAAGTTCTCGTAACCTGCCTCGGTCATAAGGGCAAACTGGCGACCTACCACCGTCATTATCGTTTCGAAAGGGATTATCCCCGAATGGTAGGCAATGCCGGTACAGGTAGTTTGGTTAGGGTCATCGTAGATATCTTTGCCAAGAATATCTTTAATGATTTTTAGAAAAACACCTTCGGCAGCAGGAAAGAAATTCTGACGAATACAGCTTCGGGCGAAGTAGTACCTATCGCCAGCTATATCCTTTTGGGCTTCAACCCACGATTCTTTTCTATTGTATTCCATGGTAAAGGGCTTTTATGCCGTTAGAATTCTATTCCTTTACGAGCCTCAACACCTTTGGTATAGTAGTGCTTTACCTCGCGCATTTCGGTAACCAAATCGGCAACAGCAATGATTTCGTTGGGGGCATATCGGCCCGTTACGATGATTTCGGTTTGCTCGGGTTTGGTGGCGAGAATCTTCACCACTTCGGGAACCGAAAATATGTTATAGTATAGGGCGATGCATATTTCATCGAGCACCACAACATCGTACTTCTCGGCTGCAACAATTTCGGCAACCTCTGCCAACCCTGTACGTGCAACTGTAATATCGGCTGCGGTTGGCTGGGTGTAGATAAAGCAGTCTAGCCCATACTGCTTGACGGTTATTTTTGGAATATACTTGTTAACGGCATCGATTTCGGAGTAAGGTTTTCCTTTTATGAACTGGGCAATAAATACCTTTTTCCCTGCGCCTACTGCACGAAGCGCCAAGCCAAAGGCTGCGGTTGTTTTACCCTTACCATCACCGGTGTAAACTTGAATGTAACCTTTCATTTGGGTAGATTTTAGACGTTAGACGATAGATATTAGATTTTAGACACATGATTGTAGTCACGCTATGCTATGCATCTTCATTGCCGTTGTACTGATAGCCGAAGTAGGCATCCTTACCTCCGCTAAATTCTAAGCCCAGCTTATTGGCAACATGCTCCGAGTAAGCCTCAATTTTCTCGAATCGTTGGGTGGCACCCGTTTCATCGAAAATGCGCTTAAGGTCGTTTAACGATTCTTCGGAGGTTAGGCGTAGCGTTCCGCTCTGCAGCTTTTGGTAGCTGGTGCCAAGCCGTTCGAGCACCTGTTCGCGGTTTTCCTGAAGCCAATCCCAAACGGGACCCTGTTCGGGGTACATTTCAGTATTCACCTCGTCGATGTAAACGCAGTAGCCATGCTTAAGTATATGGTCGCCCACAGTCCGCTTAATAGCTAGCTGCTTTTGCCCCTGCTCGCTTTCGACAAAGAGTCCCGATTCGATGGAGAGCGCCCGTAGTGCCTGAACGATGTACCCGGGAGTATTGCCTCGTGGACAGCGTGTCTTGCACGATAGGCATTCGCCGCAGTACCAGATGGTATCGCTTGTGAGGAGGTCTCTGATATCACTCTCGCTTGCGCATTGAACCGTATCTACAATATTGCGGGGATCGTAGTCGTTAAAGACAGCAGCCGGACAAATGGCGGTGCAGGTTCCGCAGTTGATGCAGGCATTCAGCCCTTCTATGTAGCGGATATCTTTTTTAAGCTCTTGGAGTAGGTTCATTATGGCTTAGTTAAAATGGATACTACTATAACAGAAATCCCAGCAAGGAGAAGCAAAAACTGCGTAAAAGATTGACCAAAAGAAGATCTTCGATGCAGCTCTGGGATTAAGTCTGCTAGAGCAATGTAAATAAACCCAGCTGCTGATACTGCTAAAATAAAAGGCATGGCCATTTGAGTGTATACACCCCAATACCAAGCTAGAAGTGCACCTATAATTGCGGTAAATCCTGAAAAAAGGTTGTAGAATACGGCCTTCCTTTTGGAAAACCCTGACTTTATCATCACTCCAAAGTCGGCAACCTCCTGCGGTATTTCGTGAGCGAAAACAGACAGAGCCACAACAACCCCAAATGACGATGAATGAAGGAAGGCAGCAGCAATGACAATGCCATCGAGGAAGTTATGAAAAGAGTCGCCAACCATTAGCATTAAGGCCCCAGCCTTGCTATGACGGTCGCAATGCTCATCGGCACAGATACGCCAAAGCATTACTTTTTCGATAAGGAAGAAAAAAAGAATACCGCCTAGAATTGCATATGAAACCTGAAAGCCGCCCAGTTTTACAGCATTGGGAAGCATCCCGATAAATGCGGCACCAAGAAGCGTACCTCCTGCAAAAGCGTTGATGTGCTTTGTGAGCTGCTGCAGCTTATGGGAACCTATTCTGAGCAAAAGAGATGCAAGCATTACGCTACCAATATTACCGAACAATACTGCTATCAGGATATATCCAACCATCGTCCTTCCTTATAAGAACCGTTACTCAGAGGAATTAATTAACCCACAAAGTTTTAATTTTGTCATTAATAGCATCCACAACAAATGTTGGAGCAAGACAAGGCTTCCATGTATCAGCCTCAACAAAAGCCAGCTCCGTTTCTGCCTCGTTGATGAGCTCATTCTGCTCGTTGTATAACTTGTAGGTAAACCACAACCGCACCCCCTTAATAGCCTTGAGGGTTGTTTTTACACGGAGCTGCTCGTCGTAACGGGTAGTTTTTATAAACCTAAAATTCATTCGAATGACGGGAAGCATGTAGCCAGCCTCTTCAACCGATTGGTAGGAAATGCCAAGGCTGCGAAAAAGCTCCCAACGGGCAGTTTCGTAGTACTTAGCGTAGTTGGAATGGTGAACGGTACCCATGCGATCGGTATCGGGGTACATCACCCTAAAGGTATACTCGTGCTCAATCATAACACCCTTCTTTTATACTTGTTTTCGCAGGGACAAGGGACCGCCTTTTTCTTCCTCAAACTCTTTTGAGGAGAGCACCCCATTGCCCAAATCATCGAAAAGAGGAGCATAAGCATTACTCCTCTTTTCAATAGTAGTGCTATCCTATTTTGAAATGATGCCATTGAACAGCTGGTTAAACGCAGCCTTAATAGACTTGTCTGTAAGAAGTTCAGCCATCTTACCAGCATCGCAGCTTTCTCCCATCTTCTCGTTAAATGGAATTTGAGCCACAAGCGGGAGGTTAAACTCGTTGGCCAAGCTTTGTCCGCCACCTTTACCAAAAAGGAAGTACTTCTCTTCGGGATGAGCGGTTGGGCTAAACCATGCCATATTTTCGACAATTCCGAAGATTGGAGTTCCAATTTGAGGGTCGTTAAACATATCTACAGCCTTCTTAACATCTGCCAAAGCCATTTGCTGTGGAGTGGTTACCACAACGGCTCCCGATGTTTCGAAGTTCTGAAGAAGGGTGATGTGTACATCGCCGGTACCAGGAGGGGTATCGATAACGAGATAGTCGAGTTCACCCCAATAGGTATCGGAAAGTAGCTGAGAAATACCACTCGAAACACGGGGACCACGCCAAACTACAGCCTGCTTGGTGTCGATAAAGAAACCTATCGACATCAGCTTAATGCCATACTTTTCGAATGGCATAAGGCACTGTTTGCCATCGCGAACCTCAACCTCGGGCTTTGCATCCTGAAGATCGAATAGCAGCGGTACTGATGGGCCAAAAATATCGGCATCCAGCAGTCCTGTTTTATAGCCTTCACCAGCCAGCGACATGGCAACACCAGCGGCGACCGTAGATTTACCTACGCCACCCTTACCCGAAGCTACAATGATAATATTCTTGATATTGGGTAGCTTCTTTTTCTCGATTTGTTGATTCATTTTACAACGTTATTTTATGAGACACAAGATTTAAGACACAAGATTTAAAATGGTCCTTCCCTTGGTTCTTTAGAGATGAAAATATCTTATGTAGTAGGTGTCAGACTTATACTGCACCTTTTTTATGTACTTTATTTGCAGCAACTCGTTAAGAATGGCAGTATCCGCACCATTCTTTTTCAGCAGCTCCAGCATAGCATCCTCGCGAATAGGGTGTACCGTTGAGATGTTTACGATATCCTCGATGATATTGCCTGTATTGCCGAAGTTGGTGCCTTCGAAGCCTAGGAGCAGCTCCACGTTAAGCCCCCTATCCTTGTAAATATGGAACGCTTCGCTTACGGTTAACTCAGATGGTGCATGAACCGATTGCACGGTAGGAGGACGCGTTGGGATAGAGATGTAGGCAACATCAGGATTTATCTTTTCGACAATTGAGGCTGCTTGCTGTACCATTTCAGGGCTATCGTTTACTCCGCTAACCAGCATGGTTTCGGTTGCAAGCGTTCCCTTAAATTGAGATGCAAATTTTAAAATGCCTTCTATATGATCGTTGAAATGCAATCCAACACAGGGTCGGTTAATGGCCTTCCATACCGTTTCGCTGCCAGCATCCACCTTAACGGATACCCAGTTGGCTAGGCAAAGCTCATCTCTCACCTGTGGATCTGTTAAAAGGGAGGCATTCGTAATAACGGCAATTGGAATACCTAATTCCTTTAGTTTAAGGATAGAATCGCCAAGGTTAATGTCTAGCGTAGGCTCTCCGTTGGATACAAGCGTCAAGTAATCGGGTCTGTCCTCTTCCTTAAGAGCCGATAGATGCTTTTTCACCTCGGATAAAAGAACCTCTGGAGAGTAAAACGGCTCGCGGTTGATGGAATGCTTATAGGTTCGACCTACCTGACAGTATATGCAGGCATACGAGCATACCTTGCGCGATGGGATGTTGTTTATCCCAAGGCTTTCCCCTAGCCTACGCGATGGTACTGGTCCAAAGCTTATCATGCTTCAGTAGTATTTATTTGGTTCCAGATATTTACAATTTCGTGGCTCACCTCCGAATCGGGGGCAAATTCTGTAATGCTTTTACAGCTAACCATAGCCTGAACTACCAGCGGAGAAAACGGAATTTTACCTATAACGGGAATCCCCGCTGATGCGCACCATTGCTCGATAGCTACAGCAAGTTCGTCGTTTAAATCGTACTTGTTGATAACCACATACGATTTTACCTTGAAGTTTGCCGTTAGCTCCAGGATTCGCTTCATATCGTGAAATCCTGAGTTGGTTGGTTCGGTAACAATAACAGCTTTTTTCACCCCTGTAACAGACGAAATGACAGGGCATCCCGTTCCTGGAGGTCCATCAATAATGATAGTTTCGACACCCTGTTCTTGGGCTACTTTTTTAGCATGTTCGCGTACTACATTTACCAGTTTCCCCGAGTTCTCTTCGCCTGGGGCAAGCCTTGCATGTACCATTAGACCATTGCGATAGCTACCAGCATACCATCGGCTCTTATTGCTTGGCTCCATTGTTATTGCACGCGACGGGCAAACGCGAGAGCAGAGCTTGCAACCATCGCATGATGTTTCGGATACAACTACCCGATTGCCCTGAAATGCCAAAGCATCGAATCGACAGTAGCCAACACAAAGACCGCAGCTGGTACATTTGCCATAATCGATTATAGCCTTATGCCCAGTTACAAAGTTGGCTTCGAGCTGGTTTTGGGGTTGAAGGATAAGATGCAGGTTGGCAGCATCTACATCGCAATCGGCTACGACCAAGTTGCTATGTATGGTTGCAAAAGCCGCACTGAGGCTTGTTTTGCCGGTTCCGCCTTTGCCGCTTAGAATGGTAATTTCGGTCATAGTTTTAAGAAGTTTGCATTGATCGTATTATAATCGGGGATGTCGTTGTGATGCCATTTGGCTACTATTTTGCCTTTATGAAGAATAAGGAGCCCCGGATTTGCCCTGATTATGGTTTTTAGGGTTATGGGGTCGGCGTAGTAGAATTGGTAAGGAATTTGCCATTGCTGCTTATACTTTTCCACCACAGATTCGGATGATGCTGTAAGGCACATAAATTGATAGCCGTTTTTGATAGCCTGATTATGGATCGATTTAATTAAAGGCAGGTGATCGGGATTTGTCTTTTTCAAATCGTAGGCAACCAAGATGAAGTAATACCGAGTATCGGAAAGGACATCGGAAGTAATGTCTTCGCCCATTGAGGTGCTAATTCTAAAGTCGTGGATCTCGGGTTGATACCCCCTTTTTACCAGTTTAGGTTCGGATGAAGAGATGAACTTCCAAATGGTTCCATTTTTCCAGTAGGTGGAATCGCTCATGTAAACATTACTCTCCAACTCAACCTTTTTGCCGCTAACAGTATCGACAAGCGTAAAGTACTGCTCGTATATATCGGCTGGAGCACCTTCGGGAATCGCCATTTTTTCGGGGATGCTAACGCCTACCTTGTAGGGTCTAAAATCAATAATGGGAAGGTGTTCGTAGTTATACCACGAGAAACTAACGATTAGCAGAAGAATAACCGCTGTTATTGCCCATTCTCCCTTTGCGTTCAGCCAAGCCCGATATTTGCTTTTAAAGACAAATAAAATGGCTGCTAACAGTAAAATTAAAATATTCTTATAGAAGGTTTGCCAGTTAGTTAGCACAAGGGCATCGCCAAAGCATCCGCAGTCGTGAACCGGATTGGTAATGGCAAGCCAAAGCGTAAGTGGAGTAAAGAAAATCATAAAGAAGAGTGCACCCCAGCTAGCCCATCGACTTTGAATAAACAGTATTAGACATACACCAATAGTAAGCTCTAAAGCACTTAAGAGGATTGCTAAGGGAAATGCCGTAACCTCCAGTGAAGGCATGCCAAATGCGTTGAAGTAGTCGATAAACTTGTAGGTAGAGCCAAGCGGATCAACCGCTTTTACAAAACCCGAAAAGATAAAAACGACACCGACAAGCACCCTCGATATGGCTGCAGTGATGCTTAAAACGCGTTCTTTCATTTCTTACCCTTTTTTTATTTGTCTAACAACTACATTAAGCAGCTCTGAAAATTTTTCTCGATAGCTTAGGTTTTGTTCTACGAGTAATCTTCCTTCGGAATAGGTACGGGCAATCTCCCTGTCGAAAGGAATTTCCATGAGCAAGGGAATGCTATTTTGCTTTAGGTAGTCGTAAACTCCGCTATCGCCCATTCCTGCACGATTTATTATAACGCCAAAAGGTCTTTTGAGCTCCTGAAGAGTTTCGACAGATAGCATCAGGTCGTTTAGTCCGAAAGGAGTAGGTTCGGTAACCAGCACCACAAAGTCAGCCTTATCAACAGTGGCAATAAAAGGACACGAGATACCTGGAGGAGAATCGAAAATGGAGATTTCTTCAGTTTCAACAGCCTTTATGGCATTCTTAATTAAGGGAACGGGAGAGTAAACTCCAACTTCGGCTCGGGCTTCAACGACCTGTGCATGGTCGTTAATAGCCATCGTTTTTACCGTACCCAGTAGCTTTTTCTTTTCGGTTATTGCCCCATTTTTACAGGCTACCGAGCAGGCACCACAATCGTGGCAAAGGTCTTCGACTACCTGAATGAAGCGAGAAGAAGGAAGGAAGACAATGGCGTTGTAGCTGCAGTAGTTGTAGCATCTGCCACAAAACAGGCACTTCGCGGAATCGATTACCGGAACATTTTGGAAAATATCCGAACGATCCGAAACCCTACCTGAAATAAACTCTGCAACGTTGGGTTCTTCGGCATCGCAATCGACTAACGAAACCGCTTGCCCCGTATTTTGGATAGCCCAGAAAAGGTTGGTCGAGACAAAAGTTTTCCCAGTTCCACCCTTACCGCTAGCTATTGCTATTTTTATCATTGTACTGAACTTACTTTTTTTATAACGAAATCGCCCTTACGAACGCCTAAGGCATCTGCAATAACATCGCATTTTACCATTAGTAAGGAGTAAAAATCTTTGGGCGAATGGCGAAATAGCCCCTCGAAGTTGCCCTGACCTTTGGCAATAATCACATCAGCCTGCATAAAAGCCTCCTTAAACTCTGATGAGCAACAGTCGAATATGGTAGACGGGGCATCGTACCCATTGGAGATTACATCTGCCACTCGATCTATACCTACATATCTAGCATCGTAGATGGTAGCATCGTTTATGATGCTGCTACCGCGAACCGCATATATGAGGTTCGGATGCATAATAGCTTCGATGAAAAGCTTATCAAAAACAATTTCACCGGCATTGTCGCCAAGGTAAAGCACCCGTTTTGCCATAGAGAGTTCCTGCTTAAGCTCTTTAGAGTAATCTATCGCAAAATCGGACGATAAGACCTTGTTGATTGCAGCAGGAAGGTCGTACTCGCTACATACGGCCAAGTCGATGATGTTCCCTGCAATGGCAAGGCGCAGCGCCGTGTCATACGGGTTCTCCGACTGAAGAATTTGAGCCTTAAGCTGATGATACTGTCCTAAAACCAAATCGTTGCTCTTTTGCTTTGCTTCCTTGTAAGGATCGGCATTACAGGTGAGTCGCCTAAGCGCCACATGTAGCTCACGGGCAAATGCAGGAGCCGAAAAACAACCAGAAGACTGGCGGTAAAGCTCTGCCATTTGGCTGGTAAAGGTATTTTTATCGGTCAGCGATAGGTTTTCCTTTTCGAGCAGCACCTCAAAAGCGCGAGCAAAGCAAAAGAAGCAACGATAGTCTGAAATCATTCTATTATCCACCTAGTGATCGCAAGCGTTTGAGCCTGTTACCAGCGAGTTTTCGAGCCAATCGCCAACCAACTCTTTTGGAGCCTTATGCTGAGCGCCAACGTTAACCTTAATGTTTTGAGCAGCAAAAAGATCGAGAGCACGTTGTCCCATACCGCCAGCGATTACATCGGTAACGCCACGGTCAGCCAACCATCCGGGAAGAAGCCCAGGTTCGTGAGGCGGAGGCGTGATAAGCGATTCGCCAATTATTGCGTTATTTTCTACCTCAACAATGGCAAACTGCTCGCAGTGGCCAAAGTGTGAACAAAGACGTCCGCTTGCTAACGGAATTGCAAAAATGTTTTTCATACAAATAAAATTTTACGTCTAACCAATTTGATATGTCTTGGCATACTCGAAATAAATATGATAAGACAACTTAAGAGTTACTCTATTCACTACGACCTCGAAGGCGCAGCCTCAAGAAACGCCTTAAACCTCTTCCTCGTCCTCCACCTTGTCCACGACCAAATGGTGAATTTACTTGCGATTCGGAAGCACGATTTTGAAGGATTTCGTCGTCTATTTTCCCCTTATTGTCGGGATTGCAGCGTCCCATTCTTCGTCCTGTCATTGGCCCTTCTCCGTTAGGGCCACGTCTGTTTAAACCTGGCATAGTAACCTCCTTTTTAATTAGGTTAATACTATCGAATACCGCTTTTTAAGCGTTTACCTTGACCTGAACCTCCTCCAGAATTACGGCGAAGGCCCATCCCTTTGCCTAGCATATCGAGCGTACTCTTATCGGAAGAAGTTTTGCAGTAACCAAGACCTCGTCCTGTTTGCTTGCCCTCCTTTAGAGGACCTGTTCCATCCATCTGAGGCATTCTAAAAATGGTTTATGGTTGAGGAATATTTTAGGCGATTCTCTCGGAACCGGAGTAAACCTCTTCAACTTCCAAACATGCAGCTGCATGACCCGGATGCCGAGAAGGATTCCACCTTTTCATATCGTCGTAAATTTCGCCGCTTTGTAGGTAGCGTACCGACCCTTTTAGCTGGTACGACTTCCCTTCGTTAGTGATAAATAGTATGCTTGCCTTACCTCCTGCAAGAATATTTTTACGCGTTTTATGGAAGTAGTTATCGACAATAACGATAAGCGATTCGCTGTACCTAGAAACGCTTTTTACATAAATTGAGTTAGGAACTCCATTGACGTCAGCTGTCGAAAAGACAACAGCATCCTTACGATTATCCCAAGCCTTGCAGACCTGTTCGGGTAGTACAACCATTTCCGTTGGCTAGTTTTTATGGTTTAGCAGCTCGATTATTTCACTGATAGTCTTTTCGGAATCGGGAAGCATTACCAGCTGGATTTTCAAGCTGTCGAAGATGGACTTAACCTTTGCCCCGAATTCGCCGGAAACGACCTTTGTTACATCTTTAGATGCTACCAGCTGAGCAGAGGCTGGACCTGCACCCTCTATGCTATCCTTGTTGGGATTGGGAATAAACTCAATGCCCTGACTTTCTGTATCGAGGATCGCAAAATAGGAGCAACGCCCAAAACGGCTGTCTAGCTTAGCCTCGGGGCTATTACCTGTTGATGTGATGGCTACTTTCATTTTACCTGTTTTTTATGAGCAGAAGCTTAATTGCCTAACGGCTTACTGCATTCTGCATTTTTGGTTTCTCATTCTACGATGAGGCGACATGCTTTTTCGAATCATATGGCAGCTACATTCGGGGCAAATATCCCCATTGCAGTCTGACGCTTGAAAGTTTTGAAACTCTTTACCACACTGAGGGCATTGGCAGACTTCCTCGAGCTGCGCATCATCATCTTCGCTGTAAGGTTGGATGTTTGCAGAGCCACAAAGGGCACAGGAGGAAACCTCCTGCTCTTTTTCGGTATGGTTAAACCAGCAGCCACAATCGTTGCATGAGTACCAATCGCTATCAAAGTAAACCTTCCCGCCTTCGAATACAATATTTTTCCCATCGATAAAAGCTTCGGCTATTTTACGGCGTGCGCTTTCGTATATGCGAGCAAAGGTTGGGCGCGACACCCCCATGATTTTTGCAGCTTCTACCTGACCATGCAGGTCGCAGTCGCTTAATCGGATGGCTTCATACTCCTCGAAGTTTATAACAACCGGAGCTCCACCATCAGGCAAGCCCAAAGGTTTGAATCCCTTAAAATGGGGTGGATTGGTTACACGACGAATACGTTTTGGTCTTGGCATACGAAACGAGCATTTGTTCGTTACAAATATAATGAGCAATTGCTCATTATTGCTATTTTGATTGACTTTTTTCTCAAAACGGGCTAAATTGTGGTTTTTCTTACTTAAACAGAGCAATATGGGAAAGGAAGCAACGAAGATAGCTTCGGTAGATATCGATAAGCTTATCAGTATGTTAAACGCGGCTCTTTCGGAAGAATGGCTAGCCTACTACCAGTACTGGATTGGCGCAAGGTTAATGGAGGGGCCAATGAGAAGCGAGGTTGAACCAGAACTTCTTCTGCATGCAAGCCAGGAGTTAAACCACGCCGTTATGGTGGTTAATCGAATTATCCAACTAGGCGGGACTCCTGTTATAAACCCAAGCGAATGGACAAAGCTGGCACGCTGCTCGTACGATGAGCCACGCGATCCGTACATCGAAGCAATCCTAGCGCAGAACCTAAAAGGTGAACGATGCGCCATTGAGCGCTACCAAGAAATCGCCGATTTTACGCTAGGCAAAGATCACGCTACCTACCAAATGGCGGTTACAATCCTCAACGAGGAACTGGAACATGAAAATGACATAGAGGACTGGCTGACCGATTTAAGCCGAATGAAAGAGGAATGGAAGAAACTCAGAATGTAAACCCAATAATATCTACTACTATGGAACAAGAAGCTGTACTATTGCCTCGTATTGGAGAAGCGGCACCCACCTTTAAAGCTGTTACGACTCAAGGGGAAATCAATTTCCCGGCAGACTACAAGGGCAGCTGGGTAATCTTATTTAGCCACCCTGCCGACTTTACCCCTGTTTGCACCTCCGAGTTCATGACCTTTGCCAGCATGGAAGCAAAGTTTGCAGAAGTTAGCTGCAAGCTGGTTGGCCTATCGGTTGATGGACTATACAGCCACATCGCATGGCTCCGTACCATAAAGGAAAAGATTGAGTACAAGGGTATGAAGGATGTTGAGGTAAAATTTCCGCTGATAGAGGACATTACCATGGAGGTAGCGCGTAAGTATGGCATGATTCAACCCGGGGAGAGCAGCACCAAGGCGGTAAGGGCCGTATTTGTAGTTGACCCCAATGGTATAATTCGGACTATTATTTACTATCCATTGAGCCTTGGAAGAAACTTCGACGAACTCTATCGAGTAGTAGTTGCGCTACAGACGGCCGACACCTTTGGCGTAGCAACACCAGCCGATTGGCAACCCGGCGATGATGTAATTGTACCAACGGCAGGATCGTGCGGCGTTGCCAAGGAGCGTATGGAAAACAAAGGAGACCTGAAGTGCTACGACTGGTTCTTCTGCACCAAAAAACTTCCATACGATGAGGTGATGAAGGCCGTTAAGAAGCAGTAACTCGGCTTGAGAACTAAAACAGTAAGGGGATTAGCGTTGCAGCCAATCCCCTTACTGTTTATTGTTTTATGAAAACCTTACGGTTAAGCACAGCCCTTACAAGAACCGCAGCCAATACCGCTTAGCTTCTTGTTTTTGCAATAGTTTTCCATTTCCTGGTGGCGAGCACACTTTATGCCCATATCCTGCATTTTGGGGTTAGTTTCGAACTCGGTATCATCGTAGTTGCCGCGTACAAATATTCTAAGAGCAAGACCAAGAAATGCTATCGAAATAAGGATAACAACTATGCTGAAAAGTTTTATTGTGAACATGCTGCATTGTTTTTGGCTGGCAAATATACGGATTGAATATTGTTTTTTTTATTAATTGTTCTTTAACGAAATGACAAAACCAGTAAGGATGGCTCCTTGAGGAAGGCGTACCCCCATGGGCCTACCACGTGCCAGCGGGCATCTGCCCTACTGTCCTAGCTTTATTAGGGCTCCATCGTCTTCGCTGGAGGCACCCTTTTGCCCATTCGATGGCTTGTAGGCGTTAAGGTTGAACGTTACGCCAAAATAGAAAATGTACGAAATGACCTTGTGTCGGATGAATAAACGGATACCACTTTTTTATATAAAAAAGTTAATTCCTTTTATCTCTTGAGCCTGCATCAAACGCCAACAGGTTAAACATTTCGCGCATGCGGGAGCGGACACGCTTTCCATACTGCTCCTCGATGTCCATGCTGGTAAGGTTGGTGGTAAGGTGTGTTTGAAGCCCTTGTAGGCAGAACTGGTCGTAGCGGGATAGGAGAATTTCAGCCATGACGTTGCACTCCACGCCGTAGAACTTGAGGTGGTTTTCGGTTCCGAGGTCGTCGAAGCAGTAGATCTTGTGCTGGCCTCGGCTATAGGAGTTTGTGCTGTACTTGTGAATTACTGTGTAACCATCGCGGTTGAACTCGAAGCTGATATCGCGGCAAGGTTTCACCTGATACTTGAACTGGGGTAGCAAAAGGGTGTTAAAAATCCTCATAAGGCTGGTTTTTCCGCATCCGACAGGGCCGGATAGCATTAGCCCCTTACGGAGCGAAATGGCGTACTTCTGGCAGGCTTGCTGGTTGTTGGTGAAGTAGGCCAGCAGCTTTAGGATTAGCTCGTGGTCCTCCTGGTAGATTTTGAAGCTGGGGTTGAGGGTGTCCTTTCCGCGAGACTCCAGGAATTGGTAGGTTTCGGTGAGGTTCATGGCTGAGAGATGAAAAATGAAAGGTTGAAAGATGAAAAATTTGGGAAAAGGGAGTGGTGTGTTGGAAATAGTGAAAGTGCCAAAGTTGGTAGTGGCTGAGATTGAGTTGTTGGTACAAGATTGTTTGAAACAAAGGTGTACGAACCGGGCAAAAACACTACAAACAAATAATATATAATAATACTTATACTATATAATAATATATATATAGTAGTGGTCAATCGAGGCATAAATGCCTCAGTAGCCTTTATCTTCTTCATGATGAACTGTTTGAAAATTTTAATTGGAGCATATTTGCCTCGTTAACGGAGCATATATGCCTCGATAGTGGAGCATTTTTGCCTCGTTAATGGAGCATATCTGCCTCATTAACGGAGCATTTTTGCCTCTGTTAAAAAGGAACTTTATGGGCGTCTTATAATGGATCATTGTATGATTTTGGAGGGTTAAGGTTTAAGACTTGCTGTACTGGCGCTTTAGCGAAGTTTACGCTGTTAAGCATCCAGTTACTGGCAGCTGCCATCCAATCGCGCATCGGGGTTTTGCCGCCAACCCGCCAGCCATTGGACTGGAAGTGGTTGAAAAACTTCTGAG